>JAOUKT010000089.1 GCA_029882395.1 Gammaproteobacteria bacterium | reverse complement strand
AAGCTGTCTGCGTTGACAATATAGGGCACATAGACTTCTTCGTAGCCGTGTTCGTTGCTGTGGGTATCGAGCATAAACTGTGTCAGCGCACGGTGCAGTTTTGCCATGCCACCACGCATCACCACAAAACGTGAGCCGGTTAATTTGGCAGCGGTTTCAAAGTCCAGCCAGTCGTTTGGGGCACCCAGCTCAACATGGTCTTTGGCTTCAAAGTCGAGCTTAGTTGGCTCGCCCCATTTACGGATTTCAAGATTATCTTCTTCTTTTAAACCATCAGGCACAGAATCGTCTGGCAGATTAGGGATGCCCATGATCAGTTGCTGCACTTCGTGCTGCACGGCTTCATTCTCTGCTTTGGCTTTATCCAGCTTTTCACCAAGGCTTGAAACCTCTGCCAGCAAGGGCGCGACATCTTCACCCGCCGCTTTGGCCTTACCAATGCCTTTGGATTTTGTATTGCGTTCGCTCTGCAAATTTTCAGCTTTAATTTGCAGCTCTTTACGTTTAGCTTCGAGCGCTGCAAAGGCGTTGGTATCCAGCACATAACCGCGGCGTTTTAGCTTAGCAGCAACAGTTTCCAGTTCGGTACGTAATAATTTTTGATCTAACATAGTTTTTAAATTCTTTTAAATTATTTAGTGAAATACTACACAATGTTTGTTTTTATTTGTATTTATAAAAACGGCTTACCCAAAACAAAACCTAGCCAGATAGCGATGATACAACAGACCACACTGAGCAGCATATTTAATCCGGCTTTGCTTAATTCACCCTGCTGAATAAGCTGCATGGTTTCTAATGAAAAGGTTGAGAAGGTTGTAAAAGCGCCTAAAAAACCGATCAATATAGCCGCCCGCCATTCTGTCGACAGGCTAAACTTTTCAATCAGCATAACGCTCATCAGGCCCATTAAAAATGAGCCGACCACGTTCACGGTTAAAGTACCATAGGGAAAGCTCCTGCCTAAAACACTATAAACCATGCTCGACACACCGAATCGCATGACCGATCCGGCCGCTCCGCCGCAGGCTATAAATAACAGCTGCTTCCACATAAAACTAAGCCAGTGTTACCGCAAAGACTTTATCCGCCACATCACGGTATTCTGCCATCTGATCAAAGTTCAGGTACTGGTAAATCTCATCTGACATCGGTTCAATATTCACCATCAGCTTCATGTACTCATCCATATCAGGAATATGCCCGAGGATAGAACAGATCGCCGCCAGCTCCGCTGAACCTAAATAAACATTCGCCCCATTGCCCAAACGGTTCGGGAAGTTTCTGGTTGAGGTCGAGAACACCGTTGCACCATCAGCAACACGTGCCTGGTTACCCATGCACAATGAACAGCCTGGCATCTCGGTACGCGCGCCGGCTTTACCAAAGACGCTGTAAACACCCTCTTCGATCAGCTGCTTCTCATCCATGCGTGTTGGCGGAGCCACCCATAAACGCGTCGGTATATTATTTGTACCTTCCAGTAATTTACCCGCTGCACGGTAATGGCCGATATTGGTCATGCATGAACCGATAAAGACTTCGTCGATCTTGGTGCCTTTAACATCTGACAATGTTTTCACATCATCGGGATCATTTGGGCATGCGAGAATCGGCTCTTTAATTTCATTCAGATCAATTTCAATGACCTCGGCATATTCTGCATCGGCATCCGGCTCAATCAATGTTGGCTTAGCCAGCCAGTCTTGCATGGCATCAATTCTGCGCTGCAAGGTACGCTGGTCTTCATAGCCATCCGCAATCATGCATTTTAATAATGTAATGTTTGAGGTCAGGTATTCAGCAATCGATTTTTCGCCCAGACGAACCGTACAGCCATTAGCAGAGCGTTCCGCTGAGGCATCAGACAATTCAAATGCCTGCTCGATTTTCAGATCAGGTAAACCTTCAATTTCTAACACACGGCCGTTAAAGACATTCTTTTTGCCTTTCTTTTCAACCGTTAATAAACCTTTTTGAATCGCCACATAAGGAATCGCATTGACCAGGTCACGCAAGGTAATGCCCGGCTGCATGTCGCCTTTAAAACGAACCAGAACCGATTCGGGCATATCCAGTGGCATCACACCCATCGCCGCACCGAATGCGACTAAACCAGAACCGGCAGGAAAAGAAATACCGATCGGGAAACGGGTATGAGAGTCACCACCGGTACCCACCGTATCCGGCATCACCATGCGGTTTAACCAGGAGTGAATAACACCATCACCGGGGCGCAATGAAACACCGGAACGTGTCTGCATGAACTCTGGTAATGAATGCTGCAAAGTAATATCAACTGGTTTTGGATAGGCGGCGGTATGGCAAAAACTTTGCATCACAAAATCAGCCGAAAAACCAAGACAAGCCAGCTCTTTTAATTCGTCTCGCGTCATCGCACCAGTGGTATCCTGAGAGCCCACAGTGGTCATTTTGGGTTCGCAGTAAGTACCGGGACGCACGCCCTTAACACCACACGCTTTACCGACAATCTTCTGCGCCAGTGTAAAACCTTTGCCTGTATCAGCAGGAGCCACCGGGCGTAAAAACAGTGGCGACGGACCTTCTGCCAAACCATCCCGCGCTTTATCGGTTAAGCCGCGACCAATGATTAATGGAATACGGCCACCGGCTCGCACTTCGTCAGGCATGGTGGTGGGGCGCAAGTCGAACTGGCAAAGCACTTCACCGGCTGCATTCAGGATCACACCATCATAAGGTTTGATGGTAATCACATCGCCAGTTTCCATGGCCGCCACATCACATTCAATCGGTAATGCGCCGGAGTCTTCAGCCGTGTTAAAAAAGATCGGTGCAATCTTGCCACCCAATACCACTCCACCCTGGCGTTTATTAGGAATGAACGGGATATCGTGACCCATGTACCAAAGTACAGAGTTGATTGCCGATTTACGCGATGAACCGGTACCCACAACATCACCGACATAAGCCAGTGGGTGACCTTTTTTCTTCAGCTCTTCAATGGTTTCGAGAGGCCTGTCCATTTTCGTCGCTAACATCGACTTGGCATGCAACGGGATATCCGGGCGACTCCAGGCATCAGTTGCCGGAGACAAATCATCAGTATTGGTTTCGCCGGGAACTTTGTAGACGGTTACCGTGATTTCTTCAGGCATGGCAGGTTTGTTGGTAAACCAGTCACCATCAGCCCACGCACGCATGATACGAGCGGCATAAGTATTGTTAACTGACTTGTCTTTAATGTCATGATAAGCGTCATAAACCAATGTGATTTTAGACAAGGCATCGGCGGCAATACCGGCGGTTACTTCATCATCCAGACAATCGATTAATGGCTGAATATTATAACCACCCAGCATCGTGCCTAATAACTCGGTCGCGTATTCACGGCTGATCCAGCCAGTGCTGGCAGCGCCCTTGGCCACATCGGCCAGAAAAGCCGCTTTAACATAAGCCGCCTGATCAACGCCAGGCGGAACCCGATTAACCAGCAAATGCATTAATTCTGCTTCATTTCCGGAACTGGCTTTAATCAGTTCAACCAAAGATGCAACCTGAGCCGCATCCAGTGGTAAAGGGGGTAAATTCTCAGCAGCGCGTTCTTCTACATGTTTTTTATAGGCTTCTAACACAAATTCGACCTCAGACTGACTAAATTTCGATAATAATCAGATGATTATAACAGTTAAGACTAATAAGAGACACCGCGAGATTTTTATCTGCCGATAGGCAATATAGGCATGACTTTAGGCTAAAAAAAGGCAGGAAGTTAAAGACTCAAAAGTAATTGCCAAAAAAAACAGGGGAACAGCAACACTCTCTCACTTGACATGATGAGCATCGAATCTCGCATTAAATTTATCTCTTATGGCTTTTTTACAGCCGAGATTTAATGATATCCGCGACCCGAAAAGAATTAGCATAAATTGTCCAGGTATACGGCACACTGCCTCCGGTTGGCATAAAACTGCCATCTGTGAGATAAAGGTTTTCAACATCATGAGCACGGCAGTCTTTGTCCAGCACCGAGGTTTTAATGTCATCACCAAAGCGACAACCGCCGGCCACCAGATTGGGCGGTGGTGAACCGCTGACACTGGAGCGGATGTTCGCTGCACCCATTTGTTTTAAAACACCTTCGGCTTTATTCGCCAGATAACGCGCAATTTTTAAATCGTGATCATGATAACCCACCCGTACTTTGGCCACGGCCGAGCCCCATTTATCTTTTACACTGCTATCTAGCGTTACAAAACAATCATCCGTTGGCAACCAGTCGTTGAACACCTCAAAACGCAAATCCTGAGTTGAGGTAAAGCTGCTTTTTAATTTGTCTTTTAGCGCCTGGCCCCAGAGCAGTTTTCCACTGTCATCCCATTTAAGATTGTTTGCGCGTGAAATAGTGTTCGGATGCCGCAGCAGAAAATCAATGGTACCGCCCTTGAATGCACCACCGATTTTTTTATCATCGATAAAATACCAGTCCTGAAGCCCCCTGTTTACAAACGGGCCTCGCTGATGCATTAACTGCGCTTCCTTTTCATCCAGCTGGCTGTATTTGAATTCACCGGTTCCCGAACCGCCGGCTGAGAACAATAAATTTTTACCCACTTGCTGCTGATTATTTGCCAGCCCATCAGGATGTTTGACACCGGCAGAAGCTAACAATAAACGTGAGGTTTCAATTGCATGGCAAGCTACCACAAATATTTTTGCCCTGACTTTTATGACCTGCTTTTCTTTATTATAAAAACGGGCCGATGTTACTTTTCCACTGCTATCACTATCGAGCTTAAATACTTTACTGTGCGGCAGTATTTCACAGTTACCGGTTTTCAGCGCATGCTCAAGCAACGCCGCTCGCGCACTTCCCTTGGCGCCGGATGAACAGCCATAACTGCCACAAAAACCGGAATACTCACAGCTGCGCCGGTTCATTGCCGGCTGGGACAATATCGCCCTCGGCGTTGGCAGTGAGTGATAACCGAGATCATCACAGGCCTTATCGATTTTCTGACTGATAAAATGTTCTTGCGTCGGCGGGAATGGAAAATCTTTGGTTGAACGAGGCTCCTGAAAGGGATGCGCGGTTACCTTTCCCGAGATGCCTATCAATCGTTCGGCTTTCTCATAATAAGGCTCAAGCTCATCATAAGAGATGGGCCAGTCTGCAACATTGGCGTCTTTTATCTCGCCATATTCAGATTTTAACCTGAAGTCTTCAGGCTTGAGCCGGTAAAAAAAACCACTCATGAAATTTGATGAACCGCCGACACAGTTACCGTTCCAGAAATCAGAACCGGAGTCGGCTGTTGACCCGGCTTTCCATTTGTAATTGCCGTTTGCGTCTTTACCGTCATAGTCTTCGATGACGTGGCGTTCATCTTTCAGCTCAGGCGTGTACACAGAACGCCGACAACACGCCATTTCATCTTTGTAAAAATCGTCTTCTTTGAACCACGGTCCTTTTTCAAGCACCGTCACCTTAAAACCGGCCTGAGACAAAGTATAGGCAACCGGCGCTGCACCCGCACCGCTGCCGATGATGCAAACATCGGCTTGCAATGTATGTTGGCTCATAGTTTAAAATACCTTTTGCTGAGCGGTGGGCGGGGAAAACCCGGCTGGTGTTGCAGCCATTTCCAGCCCACAGCGTTCACATTACCGCCATAAACAGGGTCTGATAATAAAGCTTCCAGCAGATACAGCAATATCAATGCTAACCAGCTCTCCCCCGCTTTGCTTTTTTCAACCGTTCTCAACACTGTTTCCTTTTGCCCGGCAGCCAATAAAACAAACTCTTTTTGGAATTGTTTGGTCGCTAAACCATTCAGCCAGCCAACACCGTCAACAATAAATTTTTTATCCTGCATTTCTACGCCCGGCCATTCCAGCACAGATTTTAAAAATGCCGTCGCATTAATCGACGCTGCATCGGGTTCATTTGTTGCAACCGGAAACATATGCAAGTGCACAGCGGCCAAAGTTTTCCATGTCGTGGTGTTTAATTTTAATGTATTAGCCAGTACCTGCTGTGAAAAAATGCTGGCCGCAGAAAAGCAAAGCACTTGTTTTAGAAAATGACGGCGCGATTCAAGATGATTTAATGACGGGTAGCGGGCATCTGCAAGAGATTCATCCCATGCCTGAAGATATGCATTAATCGTATTATTCATGCGACTTTTGCTTTAACTGCCAGCGATCAATAAAATCAAAAAACTTTTGCCTGCTATGTTTTCCGTTTTCACTCAACTCAGCCGGCCCTGTCGAATGCAGCACTTTACCATTATTCTCTGTGATAAATATATGCGGGTAGCCATTGATACCGGAGAATGCGGACAAAAACTTTGTGTTTTTGTTTTCATCACTGTAGTTAACTTTTAATACAACAAAGGCATTATAAAATCGCGCCGCCACGTCTTCATTATTCTGTATAAAACGATCAAGCCGATGACAAAACTGACACCATTCGCCGCCAACTTCTATCAAAACTCGCCGATCAGTGTCTTTAGCCAGCGCCAGGGCTTTACGGCCATCCTCAAACGGATTACTGCCAGCACTATAGACCTGACTGTAGACGGGTTGCTGCTGATAATGATTTACCGCAGCAAAAGAACCCGCTGAAAAAGCGAACGATAGTATAAAAAGAAGTTTGCACAGGGTTGTTTTCATCTAACCTATGATCTGCCAATATTTGAATAGTTTCAACTATCAACAAAAAAGCCTGCATAAAGCAGGCTTTTTTGTACTAGAAGCTAAGAATTGATCTTACTCCAAGACGCTGATCATGGTTTCCTGGTAAGCCGTCTTATCAGTGGGCAGCCCACTGCACAGAATCCAGATCAATACCCTCTTTATACATATCCCACAACGGGCTCAGCTCGCGCAGCTTCTCTACTGCCTTGCGCACTTCTGCTATCGCATAATCGATCTCTTCGGCTT
>JAOUKT010000043.1 GCA_029882395.1 Gammaproteobacteria bacterium | reverse complement strand
GCAACACCGACCGCACGCGAAGCGTCTGCCACATAAACCACCGGATGCTGGTAGTTGGGTTCGATCTTGACCGCGGTGTGAACTTTGGAGGTGGTGGCGCCGCCAATCATTAATGGCAGCGTATGATTTAGGCGCTGCATTTCTTTAGCGATGTGCACCATTTCGTCCAGCGACGGCGTGATCAGCCCGGACAAGCCGATCAGGTGACAGCCTTCGTCGATGGCTGTTTTGATAATTTTTTCTGCCGGCACCATGACGCCGATATCTAGCACTTCATAGTTATTGCATTGCAGCACCACACCGACAATGTTTTTGCCGATGTCATGGACGTCACCTTTGACGGTGGCCATCAGGATTTTGCCATTGGTTTGTATTTCGCCGTCGCCTTTTTCGGCTTCAATGTAGGGCATTAAATAGGCCACGGATTTTTTCATTACCCGCGCTGATTTAACCACCTGCGGTAAAAACATTTTACCGGCACCGAACAGATCACCGACCACGTTCATGCCATCCATTAACGGCCCTTCGATCACATCCAGCGGTCGTACTGCGGCCTGCCGGGCTTCTTCGGTATCATCATCAATGAATTCGGTGATGCCTTTTACCAGGGCGTGTTCCAGTCGTTTGTTAACCGGCCAGCTGCGCCACTCTTCATTTTCTTTAACGGCTTCTTTGCCGTCACCACGGTATTTATCGGCCACTTCGAGTAAACGGTCGGTGGCGTCTTCACGTTTGTTTAAGATCACGTCTTCAACCCGCTCGCGCAGTTCCTGCGGCAGGTCTTCGTAAATTGCCAGCTGACCGGCATTGACTATGCCCATGTCCATGCCGGCTTTAATCGCGTGGTACAAAAACACGGAATGGATGGCTTCTCGCACCGGGTTATTGCCACGGAATGAAAATGACACATTGGAGACACCGCCACTGACCATTGCATGCGGTAATGTTGCTTTAATAACCCGTGTGCCTTCGATAAAATCGACCGCGTAGTTATTGTGTTCTTCGATGCCGGTGGCGACGGCAAAAATATTCGGGTCAAAAATAATGTCTTCTGGCGGAAAGCCAACCACTTCGGTCAGGATTTTGTATGAGCGGCTGCAGATTTCTATTTTACGCGCCTGGGTATCCGCCTGGCCGGTTTCATCAAAGGCCATAACAATCACAGCGGCGCCATAGCGGCGCACCAGCCCGGCGTATTTAATAAAGTTTTCTTCGCCTTCTTTTAAGCTGATTGAGTTAACAATGCTTTTGCCCTGTACGCATTTCAGGCCGGCTTCAATCACTTCCCATTTTGATGAGTCGATCATTACCGGCACTTTGCAGATATCCGGTTCGGAGGCGATCAGGTTTAAAAAGCGCACCATGGCGGCTTCTGAATCGAGCATCGCTTCATCCATATTGATGTCGATGATCTGTGCGCCGTTTTCTACCTGCACGCGTGCCACATCTAATGCTTTTTCGTATTCTTCTTCGAGGATCAGGCGTTTGAAAATGGCTGAGCCGGTGACGTTGTTACGTTCGCCGACATTAACAAATAATGAATCGGCTGAGATGTTTTGTGGCTCTAAACCTGAGAGCCGGCATGCCACCGGAATATCGGGAATCTGCCGTGGCGCAATATCGATCACCGCATCGTGGATGGCTTTGATATGCGCCGGTGAGGTGCCACAACAGCCGCCAACAATGTTCAAAAAACCGCTTTCGGCAAATTCTTTTACCGTGGCTGCCATTTGCTCTGGCGTTTCATCGTATTCACCAAACTCGTTTGGCAAACCGGCATTGGGGTGAGCCGAGACATGGGTGTTGGCAATGCGACTGAGTTCTGCCACATACGGCCGCATTTCGATCGCGCCCAGTGCACAGTTCAGTCCAAACGAAATCGGTCTGGCGTGGTTCAGTGAATTCCAGAAAGCTTCTGTGGTCTGGCCCGATAGGGTACGCCCCGAGGCATCGGTAATGGTGCCGGATATCATGATCGGTAGCTGGCAATTATCTTCTGCAAAAACCGTTTCAATCGCGAACAACGCCGCCTTTGCATTCAAGGTATCAAAAATAGTTTCTACCAATAGAAAATCGGCGCCACCGGCAATTAAACCGCGCGCCGATTCACAATAGGCGGCTACCAGCTGGTCAAAGCTGACATTACGAAAACCGGGGTCATTCACATCAGGTGAAATGGTCGCGGTGCGGTTGGTGGGGCCTAACACACCTGCCACATAACGCACGCTGCCGCTGGCTGCTGCGACTTCATCTGCCGCTTCACGCGCCAGCCGCGCCGATTCGACATTCATTTCGTAGGATAGCGACTCCATCTCGTAATCGGCCATCGCGATCTGCGTGGCATTGAAGGTGTTGGTCTCGAGAATATCGGCACCGGCTTCGAGGTATTCTTTATGGATGGCTTTTATAATGTGCGGCTGCGTTAGTGATAGCAGGTCATTATTGCCTTTAAGGTCGCTTTCCCAGCCTGCAAAGCGCTCTCCACGGTAATCGTCTTCACCTAATTTGTAGGCCTGAATCATTGTGCCCATCGCACCGTCGAGTATCACGATGCGTTGTGCTAATAATTGCTGGAATTCTTCAAGACGTTGCTGGCGGGTCATTTAGCTTATCCATTTAACAAAACATAAAGTGCAATAGTATAGCATCAGACACTTATATTGGCCCAGCTATCAGCCCTGCAACTTGAAAAGCAGGCCATCACAGTCGATACTTCAGTTTTTTATTGTCACAGCCGATGCACATGTCTCTTCAGGATCGAGATTTTTATATCACTATTGAACACGCCTGCGCCTATTACCCTGAGCGAGTTTGCCAGAATGTGATCCCCGACCCGAACATTACTATGCAGGCCGAGTTCTATGAACAGCTTGGCATGATTGGCTTCCGGCGCAGCGGCGATCACATCTACCGGCCGCACTGCCCGCAATGCTCGGCCTGCATTGCGACCCGAATTCGGGTCGCCGATTTTGCGCCTAACCGCAGTCAGCGCCGCTGCCTTAAACAAAATATGAATACCCGCGTAAAAGTCGTAAAAGCGGCTTTTACCGAGGAATATTTTAGCTTATATAAAAAATACCTGAACCGGCGCCATGCCGATGGTGAAATGAATAACCCGACGGCAGAAGATTTTAAAAACTTTTTAATCTGCGACTGGAGTCATACGCATTTTCTCGAGTTTAGAGACAATGATCAGCTCCTGGCCATTGCTGTTATCGATAAAATTCTTAACGGCTTGTCGGCGGTTTATACCTTTTATGATCCGGATTATGCCTCTCGCAGTCTCGGCACGTTTGCCATTTTGCAGCAGATTGCGCATTGCCGGGCTCGCCAGCTGCCTTATTTATACCTCGGTTACTGGATTGAGCAGCACCCTAAAATGCATTACAAGACCAATTTCAATTCGGTCGAGGTCTTTCAGGCAAACCACTGGCAGGCTTTGCTGCAAAAATAATTGTGCAGCAATACTTGATCTGCCTCAATTTACAAATGCAGCTTCTACTGTAACCTTCAGTTGTGCTTCATGCACACCAGTAAGCTACTGTCACAAGCCTGTAGTTTGCATGGTCTCCTGGGGGGGAGTAAGAGCCGGCAAGTCTAGCCAAGTGGACTTTCCGGCTCTTTTTTTTGCCCGTATTTTACACACCCGCATAAACCTTATGACATCCGCGGTTAATATTTGTGCCGCTGACTGTTAAAATATAAGCCTTCATTTTTCTATCGAGCCACCGCCATGACAATGCAAACGACCATCACCAGCAAAATTCAGCAGGCTCTTGAACCGCTGCACCTTGAAGTAGAAAATGAAAGCCACATGCATAATGTCGCTGAGGGCTCAGAGTCACACTTTAAAATCCTCGTCGTTAGTGAACAGTTTGACGGCCAGATGCTGATTAAAAGACACCGTTTAATCAATCAAATTCTGCAGCAGGAGTTACAGCAAATTCATGCGATGGCGCTGCACACAATGACTCCCGACGAATGGGCTAAAAAAGGGGCGGCACCGGCATCGCCTCCCTGCCAGGGTGCGGCAAAATAATGTGTTCTGCCATACAACAGTGCTCAAAACAGCATAATTCTATCATTCAGGCTTGGCAAAACACTCGTTTCGCCCTATCCTATCCTTATTAAAGAGACGGATTAATAATAATGACTCCCCCAACCGTTAAACTATCTACATTAAAAACTGCCTGCAAGAACTGTAAACTGCACCAGCTGTGTCTGCCTTTAGGTCTTGAGAATAACGACATGGAGGAGCTGGACAAGATCATCAAACGGGCCAAACCTTTTCAGAAAGGTGAATACCTGTTTCAGCATGGTGATGAGTTTGACTCACTTTTTGCGGTTCGTTCAGGCTCTGTCAAAACCTATTCCCAGGATGATAATGGTGATGAGCAAATAACCGGTTTCTATCTGGCCGGTGAAATGATGGGACTCGATGCCGTGCACGAAGGCATTCATCCCTGTTCCGCTATTGCTTTAGAAACCACCAGTATCTGTAAAATTCCTTTTAAGCACCTGGAAAACCTCAGTTCACAACTGCCCAGCCTGCAGCACCAGTTGCTCAGAATCATGAGTAAAGAGATTACTGAAGACCAGGCGCTGCTTATTTTACTCGGCCAGAAATCTGCTGAGGAACGTGTTGCCGCCTACCTGGTCAATATGTCTGATCGCATGGAAAAACGGGGCTTTTCACCGCTGGAATTTAACCTGAGCATGTCAAGAAAAGACATCGGTAACTATCTGGGACTGACAATAGAAACGATCAGCCGCACGTTTAGTCATTTGCAGCAGATCGGTTTAATAAACCCGCAGCGTAAACATATTGAAATTGTTGATTCGGAAGCACTTAGAAGACTGGCAGGACTGCCAAAGATATCATGCGGCATGAGATCAACAGCCCGGCTTTAAATTATTTTTAAGTAGAATTTATCCATGACTGTAAACAATGCGCATATAATTCGTGCCTTAAGAAAGATTCCTCTCTGGAACAGCTTAAGCGATAAAGAGCTGGAAACCGTTTACTATCGATGCAAACCGCAAAAGATAGTAGCCGAGCAGGTTATTTTTAGAGAAGGTGATCCCAGTCATGACCTGTATATTTTGTTATCTGGCAAGGTTGCTATCATGACTCAGCAAAAAGGCCAGATACACACGGTCACAGAAAACGAAACCTTTGGTGAAATTGGCCTGGTCACAAAAAATGTGCGTTCCGCAACGGCTATCAGCTCTGAGTCTTGCAATATGTTAAGAATGACTCTTTTCGACTTTAATGAGCTGCTGGAGCACGACCCCAGAATCAGCGCGCTGATGATGCGCAATATTACCACATCGCTTTCCGAGCACATTATTCGCATGAACCGAAGCAACCCGGAATACATCGCTGACAACTGAGTCAGAACACCGGCAGCTAGTTATCTTGCGGCCTGGCCCATGTCAGTTTCAAGAGCAGTAATACCGCCGGCGTGCCGTGCATAAACAGATCAAATATATCAATCGCTTTTACCAGCTCACCCGCGCTCAGCATTTTCAGCTTTTCAAAAAGATGGGGTTCCGGCACAAACGGCGCCAGACCCAGCATTAAGGAAATCAGGCCCAGCTGCAGCACGGGGATTTTATTCAGTAAGTTTTTAAATTTATTTAACATTAATCAGCCATCATTGTATATGTCAGAATCTCAACCACTTGTTCCGGTGTTTGAGCAGTTGCCAGTGCAGCCGCATCAACCTCTTTCAGTGCGTGCGTTAAAGCCTCGTCGTGCAAGGTAATGATTGATTTACCTAAAGCCGAGGCATAGCCGGCATCAAACGCAGCATTCCACTGGCGGTATTTATCACCAAAACGCACGACGACCACATCTGCCTGGGCGATAAGTTTTCGAGTACGGATTGCATTGATCTTGGCGGCCTTGTGGTCTTTCCAGAACGGCTGCTGTTCTTTGCCTAACAGCACATCGCCACAGTCATCGCTGGCCTCGTGATTGGTAACCGGAGAAGAGACCTCTATCGCCAGGCCTTTTGCGCTGATGCCATCCTCAATACGCTGGCGCCAGTCCGAATGAATTTCACCCGATAAATACACTTGCCACATATCTATACTCCCAGCTTTTTGGCGACCGTTGCATGCATCGCCTTGCTGTTGCATGCCAGTACCGTGGTGGTATCAAGGTCTAAGGCTTTGCCATTGAGGTCCGTAAAACAACCACCCGCTTCATTGATAATCACGCTCAGCGCAGCGATATCCAGAATATTCACATCCGATTCGACAATCACATCAATTTTGCCCGCCGCCAGTAAATGGTAGTGATAGAAATCGCCGTAACCCCGGGTGCGATGCACTGACTGGACCAGTTCGGCCAGGTTGCTCCACTGAGGCATGCCGGCTAAGGTGGCAATATTGCCGATTGAAAGCGTCGATTTTTTCAGCTCTGTCATTTCGCTGACTTTAATCGGCTGATCGTTTAAAAAGGCACCCAGGCCTTTTTCTGCATAAGCCATTTCACCAAACATGGGCGCGTTTGAAACGCCCATAATCAACTCATCCCCTTTCATCAGCGCTATCTGCGTAGAAAAGAAAGGGTATTGGCGTACAAAACTTTTAGTGCCATCGATAGGATCAATTAACCAGTTATACTCGGCATCGGGGTTGGTCTTGCCGGTTTCTTCACCAAAAAAGCCGTGCTCCGGGAAGGCACCTAATATAATCTCTTTAATGGTTTTTTCGGTTTCTACATCGGCTATCGTTACCGGGCTCTCATCTTCTTTGATTTCAATATCAAAATCACCCAGATAATATTTACGGATAACTTCTTCGCCCGCTCTGGCTGCTTTGATCGCTGTTTCCAGAAATGCGCTTTTTTGCATAATAGCCCCACAGATGCTCTGATTGATTCAATTGCGGCGTATTCTACCCTATTGCACGACTAAATTAATCAAACTGTGTTATATAAATAGTGACATTACATAGAAGGTCACTATCGTGAAACTCGCTGTTATTATCTATTCTAATGATTCGGAGACGGTGTGGAATGCCTTCCGCCTCGCTAACTCCGCACTCGCCTATGAAGACGAAGTCACTGTTTTTTTACTCGGCAAAGGGGTTGAGTGTAATGAAATCAATTCGGTTAAATACGATGTTAAAGAACAAATCGATTTATTTGAAGAGTACGGCGGCAATATGCTCGGCTGTGGCATCTGCTGCGAATCACGAACCGAGACCATGCCTTTTTTAAAAGAAGATTTGAAATGTGAAATGGGTTCTATGCAGAACCTGTATGCGCTGATTAAAGAAGCCGATAAAGTCGTTACATTTTAAAGCCTGCTCAAGCTGGCATGACCACAACCGGCACGCTTAAGCTAAACACCGAGCCCTTGCCCGGCTCACTCTGCAAACCAATATCGCCGCCCATTAACACGGCTAACTGCCTGGCGATGGCAAGCCCGAGCCCCGCCCCCTGATATGCTCTTGCCGAGGAGCCTTGCTCCTGTTCAAACAGATTAAAAATACGTTGCTGGTGCGCCTTCGAAATGCCGATGCCATTATCCTTGACCGTAACGGTTAAATAAGACTTGCCAGCGGACTCAATAACGTCAGCAGAACATTCGATCAGGCCCTTTTCCATGTATTTGGAGGCATTCTCCAGCAAGCCTTTTATGATCTGCTGTAAGCGTAATGAATCCGCTTTAATGGCATAGTCTGCTTGATGGCAGTCAAACACGGCATCGTTTTGATTACTCAGGGTAAGCCTGAAATCAGCTTCCAGCTGCTTGATGAAAAGCGACAGCTTAAACACGCTTTCATGCAACTGAATGCTGTTATCTTCTAAACTGGAAGCTTCGAATAATTTGTCGATCAGCGACCATAAACGCTTGGCAGAGCCATCCAGCATTTCTACATAAGCCGCCTGACTAGGGCTTAATTTGTCTTTTTCCAGCATTAACAAGTCACTGCTACCCAATATGCCATGCATCGGGGTGCGCAATTCATGGCTAATATTCGCCAGAAAGTTGCTTTTCGTCTGCAAAGCCAGGTTTTTTTCAAAACTGGCATGCTCGAGTGCTGTGATATCAACGATAGACTCAACCACCACGGAACTACCATCCAGCTGATTTAACACCGCGCTTCTCAGTAGCACGCGCTCACTTGAAGGGCAGCTGGTACGAACCTGGCTCAGTGATTGTTTATGCTCAATGACTTTGCACAATTGAGCATCGCCGTAACAGTCAAACAGCTCTGTGCAGCTTTTACCAATTAGCTGCCTTTTCTCCATGCCAAACATCTCGGCAGCAGCCTGATTAATCTGAATCACGCGCCGGCCATCATCAAACATGACAACACCATAGGGCAAATGTTCAAACAGCGTTTTAATCAGGTTTATTTTGTCCCGCTCCTGCTCAGAAAGCTGCCTGACCCGGCTGACCAGCTCGGTCTTCTCTTCTTCCAGCAACGCCACTTTTTTTTGTAGCCGCTCTAATTCCTTCTCATTATTTATATCCATAGACTTTATATAATGCCTAACACTCCGTATATCCAGTTTATTTATTAGATATTATTCGGCATGGTATAATTGAATTTTGCTTTTTATCAACTACCCTCCCATGACTATGAAAGAAATCGAACTGTTATCGCCCGCCGGTACCCTTAATAATATGCGTTATGCCTTTGCTTATGGTGCCGATGCAGTGTATGCCGGCCAGCCACGCTACAGCCTGCGCGTACGAAACAACGATTTTATGGGGGATAATCTGGCTATTGGCATTAATGAAGCACACGCGCTGGGCAAAAAGTTTTTCGTCGCCTCTAACATCATGCCACATAACAGCAAAATAAAGACCTACCTTGCCGACATGGCACCGGTAATCGAAATGGGTCCGGATGCACTGATTATGGCCGACCCCGGCCTGATTATGATGGTGCGTGAAAAATGGCCGGAGATGCCGGTGCATCTGTCAGTGCAGGCTAACACGGTTAATTACGCCGCGGTTAAGTTCTGGAAAAGCATGGGCGTTGAGCGTGTTATCTTATCCCGCGAATTATCACTCGATGAAATCAAAGAAATCCGTCAGGAATGCCCCGACATGGAACTGGAAGTGTTCGTACACGGCGCGCTTTGCATCGCCTATTCCGGTCGCTGCTTACTTTCCGGTTACTTTAATCACCGTGACCCGAACCAGGGCACTTGCACCAACGCCTGCCGCTGGGATTATAAAACCACAGAAGTCACAGAAAACGCAGAAGGCGTGTATAAACCCAAAGCAACAGCGCCAGCCGAAAATACCGCCGGTACCGCCGAGCGCCACGAAAAAGCCCAGCAGGTTTATTTTCTCGAAGAAAAGAACCGACCCGGCGAACAAATGCCGATAATCGAGGATGAGCACGGCACTTACATCATGAATTCAAAAGACCTGCGCGCTATTGAACACGTACAAAAGCTGGTCGAGATTGGTATCGACAGTTTAAAAATAGAAGGCCGGACCAAATCCCATTACTACGTTGCACGTACCGCACAAACCTATCGCCAGGCGATTGATGATGCGTTGCGAGGCGACCAGTTTAATCCCGAATTATTAGGCGTATTAGAAAACCTCGCCAACCGTGGTTATACCGATGGTTTTTACGAGCGCCACCATACCCAGGACTATCAGAATTATATGCAGGGTAACTCGATGGGACACCAGCAACAGTTCTGTGGCCAGGTTAAGCATTACGATGCGGCAACAGGCATCGCCGAAATTGATGTCAAAAATAAATTTTCTGTGGGCGATAAAATTGAAATCATCAGCCCCGATGGCAATAGCGATATCACCCTGGAGCAAATGGAGAACACTAAAGGCATACAAATGCACGTCGCACCGGGCAGCGGTCATACCGTGCGCATACCCATGCCTGAAAACACCACCGAACAATGCATGATCGCGAGATACCTTTGAAAAGTTTTAAGTCGTAAGTCAGAAGTCTGTTATTGGGGGTGAAGGCCTGATCATTTATTTGCTATGTTGTTGTATAAAACCTTTTGGCTTTTGATACATTGTTTTTAGACTTATGACTTATGACTTCTGACTTTAGACTTCTGACTTTAGACTTCTGACTTCTGACTTATGACTTCGACTTGTGACTCCAATTTAAAGATTGCCGGCAAACAACCAGCTCGCGCCCACCGCAATAAACCAGTAGTCTTTTTGTTTTACCAAAGGGCTGTCAACAAACACGGCGTCGGTTAAATTCTGATACCGCAAATACACACCCAGCCAGTAGCCATTCATCAGCCGTGTTACCGACACATTAAACCGATAGCCCGCATGCCCTTGCCTTGCCAAATACTCTGGCCTTGACGGGCTCGAAAAAGCAGGCTCAACCGAATAATAAAAATCATGATATTTAGCAGAACCGTAAACCGGGCCAAGCGACAGACTGATATCTAGCGGCTGTGTTTTTGTTGCGTATAAATAATTAAAATAAATGCGCGGATTTGATACCCGGCCGGCAGGGCTCGCATCAACATCATCAAATGAATACGCATACGTCAGTGGCAAATGGATTTGCCATTTCTGGCGCTGGTCATCATCAATTTGATAAATTAATAATGGCCCAAACTGGGCCACCGGGTCTAAATCACGCATGCCTGCTCTTAACGTGCTTTCACTGCTTTTTACAGGCAAACCCAGATCGAAACTAAAGTCTAATCTGAAGTTTGTATTCTCAAACCAGTTGGTATGCAAGCCTTCCCGGTCCAGGTCAAACCATTTCGTTTTTACTTTTAAATAGGGAATCGGTGAAGTAATGGACTGCGTTTGATCAGAGCCCGGGTAACTGTTGGCCGTTATATTGCCGATGCCGGCGCCCAGTTTCCATAATACTTCGGCTGAAGACGTATCGGCTATTATAAAAATAACCAGGCAGACTGTATATTTCATAGCGGCAACCATGACTTAACATAGCAGTACATGTATAGATTTACAATCGAGACCATGATGGCTTTAACACGTCAGTGATTTTGCCTGTAACAACGCTATCTCTCAGCTGCGCAGATAGCTTGCCCGTGAGATGTTAAAATATTTAAAGCCTTATAACCCTGATGCGCCTTACACAGTCTGCATGCAGATTTAACAGGCAAAAAAAAGCCCCGCGTTGCGGGGCTTTTTTTTGGTAAAACGAACATTGTGTTCGAAGCGCAGAAATTTTCGTGAGCACGCGTCGCAAAAGTCATTCAGGTGCTCAGCGTACACGTAGTAGCCGAGCACCCAAAGTATTTCCGCAACAGCGTAAACACGGAAAATTACAAGCCTCGTTACATCATGCCGCCCATTCCACCCATGCCACCCATATCAGGAGCAGATGATTCTGCTGGTGTTGGCATATCAGCAATCATGCATTCTGTTGTGATCAACAGACCGGCAACAGAACCTGCATTTTGTAATGCAGAACGGGTGACTTTGGTTGGATCAAGAATACCCATCGCAATCATATCGCCGTATTCACCTGTCGCTGCGTTATAACCAAAGTTACCACTACCTTCGGCAACTTTATTAATAACAACAGAGGCTTCACTACCCGCATTGGTTGTGATTTGGCGAATTGGATCTTCCATTGCACGCAGGGCAATTTTAATGCCTACGTTCTGGTCATGGTTGTCACCTTTCAGATCAGCCAGGGCAATCGCCGCACGTACCAGCGCAACACCACCGCCAGGAATAACACCTTCTTCTACTGCAGCACGTGTTGCGTGTAACGCATCATCAACACGGTCTTTTTTCTCTTTCATTTCAACTTCAGTGGCTGCACCGATTTTAATAACCGCAACACCACCTGCTAATTTAGCCACACGTTCCTGAAGTTTTTCACGATCGTAATCAGAAGATGTTTCTTCGATTTGCGAACGAACCTGTGCAACACGCTTTTCAATCTCTGCATGCTCACCACCGCCATCAACAATGACTGTGTTTTCTTTAGAGATGGTTACTTTCTTAGCCGTACCCAGGTCTTCCAGAGTTACTTTCTCCAGTGACAGGCCCACTTCATCTGAAATCACAACACCGCCGGTAAGAACAGCGATATCCTGCAACATGGATTTACGACGATCGCCAAAACCAGGCGCTTTAACAGCCGCTACTTTAACGATGCCACGCATGTTGTTAACAACCAGAGTTGCCAGCGCTTCGCCTTCAACATCTTCTGCGATGATCATTAATGGCTTGCCTGCTTTTGCAACGGCTTCCAGCGTTGGCAGCAACTCACGGATGTTTGAAATCTTCTTATCGAATAACAGGATGTAAGGGCTATCTAAATCAGCCGTCATGTTCTCCTGGTTAGTCGCAAAGTATGGTGACAGGTAACCACGGTCAAACTGCATGCCTTCTACGGTATCCAGTTCATTTTCTAAAGAAGTACCTTCTTCAACAGTGATAACGCCTTCCTGACCGACTTTGTCCATTGCATCAGCAATGATCTGGCCAATTTCTTTATCTGAGTTTGCTGAAATAGTACCGACCTGTGCAATCGAGTGGCTGTCGTTACAGGGCTTGGACATTTTTTTCAGTTCTTCAACGGCTGCGATCACCGCTTTATCAATACCGCGTTTCAGATCCATCGGGTTCATGCCAGCCGAAACAGATTTCATGCCTTCACGAACAATGCCCTGAGCCAGAACAGTTGCTGTCGTCGTACCGTCACCGGCGATATCAGAAGTTTGTGAAGACACTTCTTTAACCATCTGTGCGCCCATGTTTTCAAACTTGTCTTCAAGTTCGATTTCTTTGGCAACAGAAACACCGTCTTTTGTTACCGCTGGCGCACCAAATGCTTTTTCTAAAACCACGTTACGGCCTTTAGGACCTAAAGTAACTTTGACAGCGTTAGCTAAAATGTTAACACCGTTAACCATGCGACTACGGGCATCATCGCCAAAACGTACGTCTTTTGCACCCATGATAAATTCCTCTATTTGTATTTTGTATTGAAAGTGGTGATGAACTTAAAGTTTGAAAACAATTAAGATTCAAATACACCAATGATGTCGTCTTCGCGCATGATCAGCAGTTCTTCGCCATCAATTTTAATTTCTGTACCGGCAAACTTACCAAATAAAACCTGGTCACCGACTTTTACATCCATAGCGCGTACCTCACCGCTATCAGTCACTTTACCACCACCAGCAGCAAGGATAGTTCCACGCGATGGTTTTTCAGTCGCTGAATCAGGGATAACAATACCAGACGCTGTGGTACGTTCTTCTTCCGTACGTTTAACTACAACACGGTCATGTAATGGGCGGATATTCATGGCAGTAGATTTCCTCTATTAGCACTCTTGTTAGATGAGTGCTAATGATAGGGTCGATTTTTAGAGAGTCAAGGCAGAAAAAGCAATAAATTAAGCCAAAATAGCGAAATAATTCAAACAAAGCGGCAAGGCATGCGATCAGCAGCTAACGTTCACTCAAATAGCGCATGCCTGAGTTCTTAATCTTCGCGTTTATAGTCGCCTTCAATTGTGCGCCGAGCCACTGCCGGATCGGCATCACTGGTTTGCTGATTTGCCTTGTTGCCAGGCGCAGAGGAATGAAAAGCACCGGCCTGCATCACGATGTTCTTTAATAATGTCTGTAACAGGATTTTACGCACTGCCGGTATTAACAATAAAAAGCCCATGGCATCGGTAAAAAAACCGGGCGTTACCAGCAAAACCCCGACCACAGCCAGCAAAAAGCCATCAAACATTTCCTGAGCCGGCATTTGCCCTGCCTGCATTGCCTGATTAGCTTTCATTAGTGTTCTCAGGCCCTGCTGTTTAAGCAGACTAACGCCTATAGCCGCCGTAATGATGACCAGCAAGACGGTCATCCCGGCACCTATCTCTTCACCTACCTGAACCAGGAAATAGATCTCGATTAAAGGAATCACAAAAAACAATAATGGCCAGATACGTAACATTTTGAAAGAAATCCGATTAATTGGAAGAAAACGACCTTACAAGACATCATATAATTTATAACGATGAACTTGAATCTGATAGTATGGTCTATTAAGACATTATCAACTGCAACATGAAAAGAATAATTATTATGAAACAGATTGTATTTGCTTTAACCTTAATTACCGGTATTTTCACCGCTCTCATCAGCCATAACGCGCTGGCGGCACCACTTGCTATCTCTGCTCTGGGCAGCTTCGATCTCGGCCTGAACAGCGGCGAAGATGACATTCTTGCCCCCGATCAGGCCTTCAAACTCAGCACCGAAGTCGCAGGCAACAAACTGCTTGCCAGCTGGGAAATAGCCGATGGTCACTATCTGTACCGCGACAAGTTCAAATTAAGCCTGATTGATGCCAATGGCGTTGAAAGCGGCACTCTGGATATTGCAGCTGGTGAAATGAAAAACGATGAGTTTTTCGGCAAAATTTATGTCTTTCATCATACGGCCAAAGCCTCTTTAGCGTTTAGCAATAATACAGGCAGCAGCCAAAAGGCAACCTTCAAAGTGCGTTATCAGGGCTGTTCAGAATTATCCGGCATCTGCTATCCGCCAATCACAAAAAAAATCCCGCTCGTATTGCCTGTTACTGATGCTAACGCCAGTACCGAAAATAACACCAGCGGCACGTCTAGTGCGGCATCAGACAATAAAGATGCGTATGTATCGGAACAGGATAGAATTGCCTCGACCTTAAGTTCTGGCAGCACCTGGCTGATCCTGATTTCATTTTTTGGCTTTGGTTTACTGCTGGCATTTACCCCCTGCGTATTCCCAATGATCCCGATCCTGTCAAGCATCATCATTGGTCACGGCAAGCAGATTACCACCCGCAAGGCTTTCAGCATGTCCACCGTTTATGTGCTGGCCATGGCATTAACCTATACAGCAGCCGGTGTTTTTGCCGGCATGTTTGGTGAAAACCTGCAGGCGGCTTTCCAGAATCCCTGGATACTCAGCTCATTTGCAGTCGTCTTTGTCGCGCTGTCGTTTTCAATGTTTGGCTTTTATGATTTACAGCTGCCAAGTAGCTGGCAAAGTAAACTCTCTGCCATCAGCAATAACCAGAAAGGCGGCACCTTAAGCGGAGTCGCGGTGATGGGCTTTTTATCCGCATTGATTGTTGGCCCCTGTGTTGCGGCACCACTCGCCGGTGCGTTAATTTACATCGGGCAGACCGGTGATGCCGTTTTAGGCGGTCTGGCGCTGTTTGCACTGAGCATGGGCATGGGCGCACCGTTGATTGCCATAGGCACCTCTGCTGGCAAACTATTACCACGCGCTGGCGCCTGGATGGACGCTGTTAAAGCCGTCTTTGGTGTGATGCTGCTGGCCGTTGCGATCTGGATGCTGGAACGCATTCTGCCCGCTGCCTTCAGCATGACTTTATGGGCATTGCTGCTGATTATCTCGGCGATTTACATGGGAGCGCTGGAAGCTCTTGAACACGGCATCTCTGGCTGGCGGCGACTATGGAAAGGTGTCGGCATCTTTTTATTAACCTATGGCGTGGTAATTCTGATCGGTGTTGCCTCCGGGGGTAATGATGTGCTGCAGCCTTTAAAAGGGGTTGCGTTTGCTTCCGCTAAAAATGCACCACAAGCCGCCCATCTTGACTTTAAACAGATCAAAGGCCTCGACGGTTTGAATGCGGCATTGGCAGAAGCCAAAGCCCAGGGCAAACCGGTGATGTTAGATTTTTATGCCGACTGGTGTGTTTCCTGCAAAGAAATGGAAAAACTGACCTTTGTCGATAGTGATGTGCAAAAGAAACTGGCAGGTTTTGTCTTATTGCAGGCTGATGTCACGCCAAATGATGAAAAAGACCAGTCACTCTACGATCACTTCAAAATCATAGGGCCACCAGCAATTGTTTTTTACGACGCTCAAGGTAACGAAAGACGTAACCTCAGGGTAGTCGGTTACATGCCGGCAGCCGAGTTTGCCAGCATCATTGGACGCGTTTAACACCCGCCTTCTTTCTTTAATAAGCATTGCTCTTAATAATTTTTGCGCAATGCTCACTAAAATATACTCACTATGAAAAAAATAATTATTATTCTTATCGTTGTTGCGGCTGCCTCTGCCGGTTTCTATTTTCAGCAAAACCAGACAACTGACGATGCCACACCAGCCATTACTGTTAACAAACCAGCTATCTCTGTTGTTGGCCTGCTACGGCCAGAGTTTGTCTTACCCGACCTGGAAGACAAAGCCAGAAACATCAGCGAATGGGATGGCAAGATCAGACTGGTTAATTTCTGGGCGACCTGGTGTCCACCCTGCCTCAGAGAAATGCCTGCGTTCATCGAAATGCAGGAGCAATATGCTGATAAAGACTTTGTAGTATTAGGCATCGCCATCGATAGAAAGGATGCCGTACAGGACTTTGTCGATTCAATCGGTGTCAATTATCCTATTTTATACGGGGAAATGGCGGCACTGGATCTTACGACGGCATACGGCAACCGTTTAGGCGTGCTGCCTTTTAGTGTTTTTGTCGGTAAAGATAATAAAATTATCTCCGTTCATAACGGTGAAATTACCGCTGAAACCATAAAAAACGTCCTGTTATCGCAAAATGTAAAATAATTTGTCAGCAGTAGCACAGAATTTTTGATCCACATCACAAAATATCGACTATTTGCTGCTATCTCCAGTAAATAGTCGATATCTTCTTTGAAATTGGACATATCCTAAATATTGGTGCAGAATAGGGCCTCTTGCTGTTTCGTCTGGAAAAATATTCAATGCCAAGCATTCTTGTTCTCAACGGCCCTAACCTGAATTTGCTGGGCAGCCGTGAGCCAGAACATTATGGAACTACCAGCTTGTCTGATATCAATCAGCAGTTGCATGCTCGTGCTAAAGAATTAAATTGCGAGATTGAATCTTTTCAGACAAACCACGAAGGTGAATTAGTTGAGCGTGTTCATCAGGCCGGTATTGATAAGGTTAATTTCATTATCATAAACCCGGCTGCTTTTACTCACACCAGCGTTGCTATCCGTGACGCCATCAGTGGGGTTGATATTCCGTTCATTGAATTACATCTATCAAACGTGCATGCACGTGAAGAATTCAGACAGCACTCTTATTTTTCTGATCTGGCTGTTGGCATCATCAGCGGACTGGGTCCTCAGGGATACGATCTTGCACTGCAAGCAGCAGTACAACATTGTTCCCAATAACATAATGTAAGCAGGTTTATTATCAATGGATATTCGTAAAATAAAAAAATTGATTGAGCTACTGGACGAGTCCGGCGTTGCAGAAATCGAAATTAAAGAAGGTGAAGAGTCAGTCCGTATCTCTCGCCAGCAAAATGTAATTAGCGCACCCTATGCACCTGCACCGGTTGCGGTTGCACCAGCGCCGGTTGCCGCTGCGGTAGAAGCCGAAGCGCCGGCTGCTAACCCTGAGCCCAGTGGCCATAGAGTACAATCACCGATGGTTGGTTCTTTCTATCGTTCTTCTGCTCCGGGCTCTGCACCTTTCACAGATATCGGTCAAAGTGTTAATGTTGGTGATACTCTTTGCATCATTGAAGCCATGAAAATACTCAACCCTATCGAAGCCGACAAAGCCGGTACCGTGAAAGCGATCCTGGTTGAAAATGGTCAGCCGGTTGAGTTCGGCGAAGCATTATTCATTATTGAATAAATCATACTCTCTGACATTAAAGAAGATTAAGTAATCGTTATGCTCGATAAAGTCGTTATTGCTAACCGGGGTGAAATCGCCCTGCGTATATTACGTGCCTGCCGTGAGTTAGGTATTAAAACCGTTGCTGTACATTCTGATGCCGACCGCGATCTGAAACACGTTCGCCTCGCCGATGAATCTGTTTGCATTGGTCCTGCACGTTCCGATCAAAGTTATTTAAACGTACCTGCCATTATCAGCGCGGCTGAGGTCACTGACGCCGTGGGTATCCACCCGGGTTATGGTTTTCTTTCAGAAAATGCTGAATTCGCAGAACGTGTAGAAGACAGCGGTTTTGTTTTCATAGGCCCAAAGGCCGATTCAATTCGCACCATGGGCGACAAGGTCGCAGCCATTGAAGCCATGCAAAAAGCGGGGGTGCCCTGCGTGCCTGGTTCAGATGGCTCTCTTGGCGACAATGATGAAGAAAACATGCGCATCGCACGTGAGATTGGTTACCCAATTATCATCAAGGCAGCCGGTGGTGGCGGTGGTCGTGGTATGCGCGTAGTGCATGCCGAAGGCTCATTATTAAACTCGATTTCGCTGACTAAATCTGAAGCCGGTAGCTTTTTTGGTAACGATACGGTCTACATGGAAAAATTTCTGGAGACACCTCGTCACATTGAAATTCAGGTTTTATCGGATGGTCAGGGCCACGCAGTGCATTTAGGCGAGCGTGACTGCTCTATGCAACGTCGTCACCAGAAAGTCGTTGAAGAAGCACCGGCTCCCGGCATTAGCGAAGAGCTGCGTAACGAAATCGGCGAGCGTTGTGTAGAAGCCTGTATTCAAATGAACTATCGCGGCGCCGGCACTTTCGAGTTTTTATACGAAAACGGCCATTTCTATTTCATTGAAATGAACACACGTGTTCAGGTCGAGCACCCGGTAACTGAAATGATTACCGGTATCGATATCGTTAAAGAGCAGCTTTACATTGCCTCAGGTGAACCCTTGCGCATGAAACAAAGTGATATAAAAATTCAGGGCCACGCGATTGAATGTCGCCTGAATGCTGAAGACTCTAAAACATTTTTGCCTTCACCTGGAAAAATTAAAGCCTATCATGCACCCGGCGGTCCTGGCATTCGTGTCGAGTCACATATTTATGCCGGCTATACGGTACCGCCTTATTACGATTCCATGATCGGCAAACTGATTGCCTATGGTGAAAACCGTGATGTTGCAATTGCTCGCATGTTAGGCGCACTGGATGAAGTTATCATTGATGGCATTAATACCAATATCGCTTTACAAAAAGACATTATAAGTGATTCTGCTTTCAAGGTGGGTCAAACCAACATTCACTACCTTGAAAAGAAACTGGGGCTTTAATTTCTAGTTATAAAAAGCCCGCTAGATGCGGGCTTTTTATTAATCATAAGTCTATAGTCGTAAATCCAGATCACTTCAGACTTCAGACTCCCGACTTTGGACTTACCGACTCACCACTCATGACTGATTCCTGGCAACAAATCCACATCACTATTCCCAAAGAACAGCTTCAGGAACTCGAAGAATTTCTGCTCAGTATTGGTTCGCTTTCTGTGACTTACAAAGATGCTGGCGATAACCCCATACTCGAACCCTTGCCTGGTGAAACACCGTTATGGCCCGAACTGATTGTAACGGCTTTGTTTGATCGAAAAAAAAACATCAACACCGTAATGAATATTCTCGCACGCCATTACCCGCAACTAACCGCAAGCAATGATGAACTTGAAGATCAGGACTGGGAACGCAGCTGGATGAAAGATTATCAACCGATGTCTTTTGGGCAGCGGCTCTGGGTAGTACCGACAGAGATGCAGGTGCCTGATGAACACGCTGTTAATCTGCGACTGGATCCGGGTCTGGCATTTGGCACCGGCACACACCCGACCACAGCGCTTTGTCTTCACTGGCTGGATCAACACGATGTCAATAATCTGTCTATTCTGGATTATGGTTGCGGTTCTGGTATTTTAGCGGTTGCCGGCTTATTGCTCGGCGCGTCGATGGCCGATGCAGTTGATATTGATCCTCAGGCGATCAGCGCGTCAAAAGCTAACGCGATTAACAACCATGTCGATCACACACTCGGCGTTTATTTAGTCGCGGATTTTAAACCCCGACAATATGATATCGTTATGGCCAATATTTTATCGGGGCCATTGTCTGAACTGGCACCGGACTTAAGCGCTTTTACAAAACCGTCTGGTCATATAATTTTATCCGGCATACTGCAACAGCAAGCAGAATCTTTACACACGGTTTACCAGCAATGGTTTAAAATGGATGACATCATCATCAAAGACGGCTGGGCACTGTTAAGTGGCAGAAAGAAAAATAAAGGCTAAACTAGCCAGCAGCCGATCAATGGAATAAAACAGATATGCAAACCCGCTGTCCTGAGTGCAATACGCTCTTTAAACTGAATGACACCGACCTGACAATAGCGGAAGGCGAGGTTCAATGCGGCCATTGTTTTTATGTATTTGAGGCAGACACCGGGCAAGACAACTTTGCCTTAAATGATGAGATTGATACCTCAGATATCGATATCAATACCTTTGCAAACAGCATTAATGACATAAGCGACGATTTTGAAGACACGAGCCCATCACTCACGGTTACCGCTGATAACAGCGTTTTGTTTGAGAAAAACCCGATAATTGAAGACCTGGTACCCCCTGACATTCGTTATCAGCACGCCCCATCATCCAGCCTGCTGGCTAAATCATTCTGGTCTGTCGCTATCATCAGTTTATTGCTTAGCGCGTGTTTACAGCTTATTTATTTCAAGCGCTTTGAACTCGCAAGCCACGCTCAACTGCGGCCCTATATAATCAGCTTATGCGAACTTGCCGATTGTGAAATCCCGGAACTCAGAGACCTGCAACGCCTCGAGCTTTCCAGTAAAAATGTTTATTCACACCCCAATGTTGACAAGGCTTTAATGATCACCGCGGTTATCGTTAACCAGGCCTCGTTCAGCCAACAGTTTCCGACACTGCAAATTAGTTTTACCAACCTGGTCGGCGACATTATCATGGCACGACAATTCACACCCGGCGAATACTTAAATACTGATGCCGATAAACTCAGCGACATGCAACCTGGCTTGCCCATTCAAATAACACTGGAAGTACTTGACCCGGGCAAAAACGCTACCGCTTATGAGTTTAGTTTTATATAAGCAAGAAATAAGATGCTCATATAACGGCCTGATAAGCTTTGCACTGAAAATCTGCCTTCAGTAAAAAAATCTTTCAAAAATGTCTCAATTTAAACTTTAACCGGCTGCAAAATAAGCGTATTATCGTCGCCCCGTTTTGGAGAGTTTCTTGCCGTGCAAATAGGACCATATCAACTTGACAACCAGCTGATTTTGGCACCCATGGCCGGCGTCACGGATCGTCCGTTCCGGCAGCTTTGCACACAATTTGGTGCCGGCATGACGGTTTCTGAAATGATCTCATCCAGGCCTGAGTTACGTAATAGTAAAAAAACACAATTACGCATGCAACATGACGGCGAAACCGAACCACGCAGCATACAAATTGCAGGTACCGACCCAATAATGATGGCCGATGCAGCACGCTTTAACGTGCAACAAGGCGCTCAGATCATTGATATCAATATGGGTTGCCCGGCTAAAAAAGTATGCAGTGTGCTGGCCGGTTCAGCATTAATGAAGAACGAGGCACTGGTCGCTGAAATATTAGAAAGTGTTGCCAGTGCTGTTGATGTGCCCGTGACCTTAAAAATGCGCACGGGATGGGACCAGCAGAACCGAAATGTTCTCAACATTGCCAAAATTGCTGAAAGTGCAGGTATTCAGGCACTCGCCATTCATGGCAGAACCCGCGCTGATAAGTACAATGGCAACGCTGAGTATGACCATATCGCCCAGGTTAAAAGTCTGGTATCAATACCGGTCATCGCAAATGGCGACATTGATACTCCCGAAAAAGCCGCTTTTGTGTTAAAACATACGAACGCTGATGGCCTGATGATCGGCCGTGCTGCTCAGGGCAATCCCTGGATTTTTCAGCAAATAAATTATTTTCTGAAACACGGAAAAAAAATGGAAGCGCCTGATAAAATCCATGTCCGTGACGTTATGCTCAAACATTTGATTAACTTATACACGTTCTATGGCGAATACATGGGACTTCGTATTGCACGAAAACACATTGGCTGGTATTGCAAGAACCGTCCAAACGGAGAAGCATTCAGGCGTTTTTTCAATACCTTGAAAACAACTGAATTACAACACGAACAGATTCGACTTTATTTTGAAGACGAACAAAGGGCTATCAAAGCAGCATGAACTTACAAACAACAGAATCAATACAGACAAGCGCACTAATGACTGACAATTCAGCTGATACCTATTCTGCAACACTGACTGACACGGTTAAACACACGCTGATTACCTATTTCAATCAGCTTGAAAATTCAGAGCCTAACGATATCTACAACATGGTATTAAAACAGGTTGAAGCGCCTTTACTGGAAGTTGTAATGCAACAAGTTGACGGCAACCAAACCAAAGCTGCGGCCTGTCTTGGTTTAAACCGCGGCACATTACGTAAAAAATTGCGTTTATACGGGCTTGACAACAGCTAAGCGGCAGCCTGTTACTGTCGGCCATTTTCATCAACTCGCCTTGTTTTGAAAGTGGCAGGACACAAAATTCACTAAAAAGCCTCAATTAGGCAGAGACTCATCCGCTAAAAAATTGTTATAATTTGCAGCTAAATTCATCAGGGGGTTTCACACTCAATGGCTGCCAGTAACACTCGTCCCATTCTTCGTGCTTTAATCAGCGTCTCAGATAAAACCGGTATTGTCGACTTTGCCAGATTATTACATCAGGCCGGCGTCTCTATTCTGTCTACCGGTGGCACCGCTAAGTTATTAGCTGATGAAAAAATCCCGGTGACCGAGGTTTCTGATCATACAGGCTTTCCTGAAATGATGGATGGCCGTGTCAAGACACTGCACCCTAAAATTCACGGCGGCATTTTGGGCCGCCGCGGCATTGATGATGAGGTCATGGCAGAACATGGCATCGAGCCGATTGATTTAATCGTTGTCAACCTCTACCCGTTCGCAGAAACCATCGCCCGCCCTGACTGCAGCCTGACGGATGCGATTGAAAATATCGATATCGGTGGCCCGACCATGGTTCGTGCAGCGGCAAAAAATCATAACAATGTTGCCATCGTTGTAAACCCTGCCGATTATCAGCGTGTTATTGATGAAATGAAAAACGATGACAACACGCTGACCAATGCCACACGTTTTGACCTGGCAGTAAAGGCGTTTGAACACACCGCGCATTATGATGGCATGATCGCCAACTATTTAGGCACGATTACCGCCGACAGTGAACACTCATTGTTTCCTCGCACCTTTAATACTCAATACATCAAAATGCAGGATATGCGTTATGGTGAAAACCCTCACCAGAATGCCGCCTTTTACAAAGAGCACAATGTCAAAGATATCTGTATTGCCACCGCCACACAGATTCAGGGCAAAGAATTATCGTTTAACAATATTGGCGACACCGACGCTGCCCTCGAATGTGTCAAACAATTTAATGATTCAGCGGCCTGTGTCATTGTCAAACACGCTAACCCCTGCGGGGTTGCCGTTGGCTCAAGCTTACTCGAAGCTTACGAACGGGCTTACAGCACAGACCCGGAATCCGCATTCGGTGGCATCATTGCCTTTAATCAGACGCTGGATGCCGAGACCGCCAGTGCTATTGTTGAACGCCAGTTTGTCGAAGTTATTATTGCACCAGAAATTAGCGCCGGCGCTAAAGCGGTTGTCTCCGCGAAGAAGAATATTCGCTTATTAGAATGTGGTCAGTGGTCGGCAGAAGCGTCTAAGCGTTATGATTTTAAACGGGTCAATGGCGGGCTACTGGTTCAGGATGCTGACCTGCTGCTTAGCAATGATATTAAAGTCGTCACCAAACGCGTGCCCAGTGAAGCAGAAATGCGCGATCTGCTGTTCAGCTGGAAAGTTGCCAAGTTTGTAAAATCTAACGCCATTGTCTATGCCAAAAAAGACATGACGATTGGTGTCGGCGCCGGTCAAATGAGCCGGGTTAACTCGGCCCGTATTGCCGGTATCAAAGCCGAACATGCCGGACTTGAAGTGCCAGGCTCGGTGATGGCTTCTGATGCATTCTTCCCGTTCCGCGATGGCATAGACGCGGCACACGAAGCCGGCATTAAAGCAGTGATTCAGCCAGGCGGTTCTATGCGCGACAACGAAGTCATCGATGCGGCGGATGAGCACGGCATGGCGATGGTATTTACGAGTATGCGTCACTTCAAACATTAAAGAGTTTACGTTTGATCATCCACGCCCTGGCGGCGTTATATACAATCTCAAAATACTCACTTACTACTTGTAAGCTCCGCTTTTTTGATTGTAAATGCCTTGCCAGGACTCAAATGACTTCTTGTCATTCTCTTTAATAATTTTTCTGAAAAAGTTTTCTGTATATAGACTTAAATAAATAAGTATCGAGTTAATCTATGAAAGTTCTGGTTATTGGTAACGGCGGACGTGAACACGCTCTGGCCTGGAAAGTGGCGCAATCGGCTGATGTTGAAACGGTTTTTGTGGCACCGGGTAATGCCGGTACCGCAATCGAAACAAAGGTAGAAAATATCAACATTGGCGTGACTGATATCGATGAGCTGATTCAGTTTGCAAAAGATAATGCCATTGCATTGACCATCGTCGGCCCAGAAGCCCCCCTGGTAATGGGCATTGTCGACCGGTTCCAGGCCGCTGGTTTACGTATTTTTGGCCCCCGTCAGGGCGCCGCCCAGCTGGAAGGCTCAAAAGCCTTTACCAAAGACTTTCTCAAGCGACATAAGATCCCCACGGCCGCTTACGGCAACTTTACCGATGTTGATGAAGCCGTAGCCTACATCAAGCAACAAGGCGCCCCTATCGTAGTTAAAGCCGATGGTCTGGCGGCTGGCAAAGGCGTTATCCTTGCCCAGAGCAATGATGAAGCGATCGAGGCCGTTAAGGACATGTTATCAGGTAATGCTTTTGGCGATGCCGGCGCCCGCGTGGTGATTGAAGAGTTTTTAACCGGCGAGGAAGCCAGCTTCATCTGCATGGTCGACGGTGTGCATGTCTTACCAATGGCCACCTCACAAGACCATAAAGCAAGAGATAACGGTGACCTTGGCCCCAACACTGGCGGCATGGGTGCTTATTCTCCTGCACCTGTTGTTACCGCAGAAATGCACCAGCGCATTATGGATGACGTTATCTGGCCCACGGTTAATGGCATGGCCGCCGAAGGCAATGACTACACCGGTTTTTTATATGCCGGTGTGATGATTGATGCCGCCGGCACGCCAAAAGTGCTGGAATACAATGTGCGATTCGGTGACCCCGAAACACAGCCGATAATGATGCGCCTGCAGTCTGATCTTGTCGCCTTATGCAACGCAGCAGTTGATAAACGACTCGATCAGGTCAGCGCAAAATGGGACACACGCAATGCACTCGGCGTGGTACTGGCCGCCGGCGGTTACCCGGCCAGCTATGCTTGCGATGATATTATTCACGGGCTCGACAGCAACACCGCCAGTGACCGAAAAATATTTCATGCCGGCACCGCGCTAAAAGATGGCAATATCGTCACCGCCGGTGGCCGTGTGTTATGTGCCGTGGCCTTAGGTGACAGTGTCAGTGACGCCCAGAGCAAAGCCTATGAACTGGTAAAACAGATCAGCTGGCATAAGCTTTATTACCGCACTGATATTGGTTATCGCGCTGTCGAAAGAGAAAAAGCCTAGGCTTTGAGCTCATATCACAGGCATAAAAAAAACCGGCCATGGCCGGTTTTTTTTATTGTGCTTTAAACATTTGTTACCAGCGCAAACCTGCCTGAAAAATAGCTTCGGCACTGTTATCGCTAACAGCTGCTGCAATATCAAGCGTGAACAGGAAATGGAAACCCACACCGACTGTTAACACATCAGCTGAATTACCGGTGGCATCCGTTCGCATACCCGCGCGCAACTGTACTAACGCCAGATCCATTTCTACACCGAGTGAGGTATATTGAGACTCCTGAAGCGCGTCCAGTACCGCATCACCTGTCTTGATAAGGCCTTTATTAACGCCCATATCCTGATCCATGGTCAGTGTCGCCCAGCCGGCATCAAAAGCTATACCGGCACGCATTTGCGGCTCAACTACAACACGGCTGCCCGGGTTAATTGAATTGACCATGACATATTCTTGCGACATCATGTTTTTAACCACCGCGCCGAGTTTGAACACACCCAAGTCCATCGCCACACCGACATCAAAGTTAGCATCTGTAAAACTTTCACCGGTATTATCCAGTGCAGTGCCCGTATCGGCCACATCCACACCCTGGATAAATTCTATAGTATCAATGCGCAATTGCTTTGGTGTGACACCGATGGCAATGCCGGCAATTTTAGTCGCCAGTGCCAGACCCACTTCGGTCACCGCACCACCGGTTAACACCAGACTGGTTTGCAAACTGGTACCGGCAAACGGATCGGTAATGCCTTGTAAATCAGTAATACTTGTAGGATTCGTAACAGTATTAGTAACATTAGTAATAATCGCCGTGTCCTGATCAATATCGGTTACATAACCACTGCCGATAATGCGAGAATTAACAAAGACAGACATGCCCAGGGTTTCGCTCGGTATTGTCATGTTAAAACCGAGCGTCGCACCCAGATCAATCGGCTTGTCTGCAAACGCATTTAATGCCGTTTCTAAGGCGGCTGCATCGTTGTTCAGAGTAGCAGCCGCTGCAGATACTGTTGGTAGTGCCTGAAAAGCTGCAAAGTCATCATTTATTATCAATAACGCATTAGCTGGATCACCAACTGCATCAGACACAGCTGTTTGATAATTATTAGCACTATTACTGAAATTCAGTGCCAGATCGGGACCGGCCTGAAAGCTATCCAGAGTATCAATCATACCCTGCTCATCGCGAGCGATAAAACCTGCTGCAATCGACAGGTTAAAATCTTCATCTTCACGGTAAGCGGCCAGTAAAGCGGGATTGAAGGTACTGGCATTAGCAACCGAACCGGCGGCTACTCCGGT
>JAOUKT010000151.1 GCA_029882395.1 Gammaproteobacteria bacterium | reverse complement strand
CAGCAAACCTTTTTCACTATCGTAAATTGCTATTCCTGTCTCATCACAAGAACTTTCTATACCTAAAACCCGCATTTTTGCCTTTTTCACTCATCTAATTAGATATTTTGGGATAATTTTGCTTATTGTACTTTGATTTTCAATGAAAGCACGCTTATAATCCTCCGATTCAATCGCCCCATATTTGCACTGGTTTGCTCTGGGGGCGAATTACAAAACTGAACTAGTGAGAGATTCATGCCAGCAGTTAAAGTTAAAGATAACGAACCGTTTGATATTGCATTACGTCGTTTCAAGCGTTCTTGCGAAAAAGCGGGTGTTTTAACCGAGATCCGTCGCCGCGAATGTTATGAAAAGCCAACAGCAGAGCGTAAGCGCAAAGCTGCTGCAGCGGTTAAGCGTTACCTGAAGAAATTATCTAAAGAACGTTTACGCGCACCGACTTCACGTCGTCGTTAATCCTTTTTTCAGGATTAACTCTAAATGAGTACATTAAAGCAAGAGCTCACTGATGCGATGAAAGCCGCCATGAAAGGTGGTGATAAAAAGCGCCTCGGTGTTATTCGTCTGGCTCAGGCCGCTATCAAACAGATCGAGGTTGATACTCGTGAAGAACTGAATGATGAGCAGGTACTTGCCGTACTCGATAAAATGGTTAAACAGCGCCGAGATTCCGCCAAACAGTACACTGAGGCGGGCCGTCCCGAACTGGCTGAACAGGAAGATTATGAAATCACTGTTCTTCAGGATTACCTGCCAGAAGCGCTGAGCGACGAAGAAATTGAAGCACTGATTAAAAGTGCAATTGCCGATACCGGTGCCAGCTCAATGCAGGACATGGGTAAAGTCATGGGCAAATTAAAAGCCCAGGTTCAGGGCCGTGCCGACATGGGCGCTGTCAGCGGCAAAATCAAGGCCTTATTAACCGCCTGATTTAATCAGCTTCAACATTCTCCAGCCACAGAGACACAGAGCAACGATGTTAATCTAATCTCTGTGAAACAGTTAATAACAGTTTGGCCCGTGTATATTCAGGCAACTGTTCTTTGTGGTAAATAATAATGTCAAATCTAAAAAACGACCGCTTCATTCGTGCCCTTCTTAAGCAACCTGTTGACCAGACTCCAGTCTGGATGATGCGACAAGCTGGCCGTTATTTACCAGAATACAAAGCCACTCGCGCCAAAGCAGGCGATTTTTTAACCTTGTGCAAAACCCCTGAGCTGGCCACTGAAGTCACTATCCAGCCTTTAGATCGTTACCCGCTTGATGCGGCGATTTTATTTTCAGATATTCTTACTATTCCCGATGCCATGGGACTCGGTCTGTATTTCTCTGAAGGCGAAGGTCCTAAATTTGAAAACCCGATACGCACACAAGCCGATGTAAACAAACTGGCTGTACCAGACATGACCGAAGAACTCGGTTACGTGATGGCAGCGGTGAGCATGATTCACCGCGAACTCGACGGCCGCGTGCCATTAATCGGCTTTACCGGCAGCCCGTGGACACTGGCCACTTATATGGTTGAAGGTGGCAGCAGTAAAGACTTTGGCAAGGTTAAAGGCATGATGTATAGCCAGCCAAAAATGATGCACCAGATATTAGATGTACTGGCAAAAACGATTATTCAATACCTCAACGCGCAAATTGAACACGGCGCAGAAGCAGTGATGATTTTTGATACCTGGGGTGGTGCGCTGAGCACACGCGATTACAAAGATTTTTCACTCAATTACATGCAACAAATTGTTGA
>JAOUKT010000150.1 GCA_029882395.1 Gammaproteobacteria bacterium | reverse complement strand
CAAGAGATGTAATTCATAACTATACAGGCCATGCCGGTGCCTGGCTGGCCGATGTGTTTCTCTATCTGTTTGGTTACCTGGCCTACCTGATTCCAGCCATGATTGCCTATAGTGGCTGGCTGGTTTTCCGTGGGAAAAGTGAAGACCACGTAGCTGATTACAAAATGCTTAGCATCCGCTGGTTAGGTTTTCTGTTTACCTTATTTGCAGGCTGTTCATTAGCCAGTATTCACTTCTACATACCAGCTGGTGTTTTACCGCTGGATGGCGGTGGCATACTTGGTCGATTCCTTGGTGATGGCTTAATTAACATCTTTGGTTTATTAGGCTCAACATTGTTATTACTGGCCGTCTTAATGGGTAGTGTTACCTTATTCACCGGCCTGACCTGGATCGGCATGATGGATATGCTTGGCATCGCCTGTCTTAAAACGATAGAGCTTGTTTTTTCTAAACTAAGGCAATTTAAAGATAAGAAAGAAGTTAAAAAGGCTGGTGTGGTCGCTAAACAGGCAAGACAACAGGTTGTAGAAAAAGAAAAGATAAAAGCAGAAAAACGTAAAGCGCCGGTTCGTATCGAGCCGGTTATCAAAAAGCCGGAAGTCAGTGACCGGGCGATTAAAGAATCACAAATCCAGATGTTTGATGCGCCTGAAACAACAATCCCCCCATTACGTTTACTTGATGAAGCCCGGCATAATACCAATGGCTTTTCTAAAGAAGCGCTTGAGGCGCTGTCGAAACTGGTTGAATTAAAACTGGCTGACTTCGGTGTTGAGGTTGAAGTCGTTGCGGTAAATCCCGGCCCGGTTATTACCCGTTTTGAGCTTGATCTTGCGCCGGGTATTAAGGCGGCAAAAATTACCGCTTTATCAAAAGATCTGGCGCGTTCATTGTCGGTTCCGAGTGTACGAGTAGTAGAAGTTATACCGGGCAAATCAGTAGTTGGTTTGGAAATTCCAAATGAAGACCGTGAGATTGTTTATTTGAGTGAAATACTCACATCTAAAGAATTTGATAAAGCGGCTTCACCTTTAACCGTTGGACTGGGTAAAGACATATCAGGCAACTCCGTGGTTGCTGATATTGCGAAAATGCCACACCTGTTAGTCGCAGGTACAACCGGTTCAGGTAAATCAGTCGGTATCAATACTATGCTGGTGAGTCTGCTTTACAAAAGTACACCGCAGGATCTGAGATTAATCATGGTCGATCCAAAAATGCTGGAGTTAAATGTTTACGATGACATTCCACATTTATTGACGCCTGTTGTAACGGATATGAGTGATGCTGCCAACGCTTTGCGCTGGAGCGTTGGGGAAATGGAAAAAAGATATAAATTAATGGCCGCTTTAGGTGTGCGTAACATCACCGGTTATAACAAAAAAGTTAAAGAAGCGATTGCTGCAGGCGAGCCAATAAAAGACCCATTATTCGACAGGAAAAATGCAGCAGACGGTGCAGAACCGGAAGAATTAAAAACATTGCCATATATTGTTATTGTGGTTGATGAGTTTGCCGATCTTATTATGGTTGTCGGTAAAAAAATTGAAGAACTAATTGCTCGGCTTGCGCAAAAAGCACGAGCCTGTGGTATTCATTTGATACTGGCAACTCAGCGTCCGTCGGTTGATGTTATTACCGGTTTAATTAAATCAAATATTCCAAGCCGTATTGCTTTTCAGGTGTCTTCTAAAGTTGATTCAAGAACGATACTTGATCAGATGGGAGCAGAGCAGTTATTAGGTCATGGTGATAT
>JAOUKT010000149.1 GCA_029882395.1 Gammaproteobacteria bacterium | reverse complement strand
ATAACCAGCATCACAACTAAAACATTGCTTGAGCGTAAACGCATCATACATTTCTCCAAACAGCATAAAAGACCCATTTCAGACAGCTTTTTGTGACGGAAATTCGACAACCTCTTGCCCGCGGGCTTAAAAAGGTCAAGTTATTGTTAACACGGGAAATAAAGCAGTTATTGTTGTCCTTCCTATTTCCCAGTCGTGACAAATAATCCGGCACTTCTCGACAGCTTGAAAGTGATCGTAATTTAACCAGAATGAGCTTAATCAATGATTAAACTCCACCCTGATCAATACATTTATCTATATGTTTTATATGGATTTTTTATTATTTACTTTTTATATTCAAGGGAAAGCATAAATCAGCCCGCAGCGCTTCACAGGGGTCATTGCGTCTGCTTGAAAAAGCAAGGCAAGCTTATTGCAATAATTATCGCGGGAAATCCGCTACTTAGCACATGCCGCCGTCTAAGGGTAGTGCCAGGAAATGGGAACAGGACACAATCAGGACGACTATGCAGCCTGAAAGGACCTTATGACCGTCTATGAAACCGATAAACTTGTAGTCGAAGCACGCAAGCTGGCTGCCAATTACCGCCGGGCAACCGGCAAACCTCTTGGTATTAGCAGTGAAATTGCCGAGTTCGATGCTGCACGCATAATGGATCTTGAGCTGTTAAAAGACCGTCCCGGCGGGTATGATGCAGTTGGAAAGAGCGGCGATCACAAAGACAAGCGCATCCAGATCAAGGGTCGGGCTATATTTGACGCCGAAAAGGGTGGGCAGCGTGTTGGCCACCTAAAAACGGACAAAGACTGGGACAGCATTCTGCTGGTCATCATGAATGAAAATTATGAACCCGTCGAAATCTACGAATGTGACCGCGAAGTAGTTGAAAACGCCCTGGATGAACAAAAAAACAGTAATCGCAGCAAACGCGGCGCCATATCGCTGGCTAAATTCAAAATCATATCGACACTGGTCTGGTCATACGATGAAGATAGTGCGGATGACATTTCGTCTGCTGGTGACTCCGAATTTTCATCTGACGAATAACCGGTTTCCTTCCGCTCGCACAGGTACATGCTGATGCGCGAACACAATACTGCCGCTTTGCTGGACCAGAATGGTCCTCTTGCCCAGGCCATAGAAGGTTTTAGAGCCCGACCACAGCAAATCGCTATGGCTCAGGCCGTCGAACTGGCAATTGATAAAAAGCAGAATCTGATTGTCGAAGCGGGAACCGGTACGGGTAAAACATTTGCCTATTTACTCCCGGCATTGATATCAGGGCGTAAGATAATCGTCTCTACCGGTACACGAAACTTACAGGACCAGCTATTTCTACGTGATATTCCATTACTATTAACCCACCTCTCTCTTGATACTCGCATCGCGTTGCTTAAAGGGCGATCCAACTATCTTTGCCTGCACCGAATGCACAAACAACTAGAATCAGGCCGTTTTCGAGACCGTGATCAAATTCATCAGTTACATGAAATACGTGACTGGTCAACACGCAGTAAAAGCGGTGATATTGCTGAATTATCTGATATTGCGGAAAATTCACCCATTTGGCCTGCAGTCACCTCTACCACTGATAACTGTCTGGGCACTGACTGCGAATACATCGACCGCTGCCATGTACTTGCTGCGCGTGGAGAAGCACAGTCTGCAGACCTTGTGGTCGTCAATCATCATCTTTTTTGTGCCGACATGGCATTAAAAAAAGAAGGCATCAATGACCTGCTCCCGGACTGTGATGCCATCGTATTTGATGAGGCCCACCAGTTAC
>JAOUKT010000148.1 GCA_029882395.1 Gammaproteobacteria bacterium | reverse complement strand
AGACCCTCTGCGTGTTCTTCGTGTCGCCAGATACATGGCACGTTATGCACATCTCGGTTTTAGTATTGCCGATGAAACCCTGAGCCTGATGAAAGACATCGTAGCTCAGGGTGAAATTGAACACCTGGTTGCAGAACGAAGCTGGCAGGAAACAGAACGCGCGCTCGCTGAAAAAAAACCGCAGCGCTATTTTCAGGTGCTAAGAGAATGTGGTGCCTTAAAGATTCTGTTACCGGAAATAGACTGTTTATTTGGGGTGCCACAAACCGAAAAATACCACCCGGAAATAGATACCGGCGTTCATACCATGATGGTATTAGAACAGGCCGCAAAATTATCTGATGATAGCGCCGTACGCTTTGCCGCACTGGTGCACGATCTGGGCAAAGGCACCACTCCAGAAGATGAATGGCCCAGCCATATTGAACACGAAGAGCGAGGTGTGCCGCTGGTTAAATCGCTTTGCAAACGAATGAAAACCCCCAACCCATTTCGTGACCTGGCAGTTGTCGTTACCCGCTACCATTTACATTACCATCGGGCGGCTGAACTGCGTAACAGCACCTTTCTTTCCACCCTGGAAAACCTCGATGCATTTCGCCGACCTGAACGTTTTGAACAATTCCTGTTAGCCTGCGAAGCCGACTCAAGAGGTCGTACCGGATATGAGAATGCTGATTTTGATCAGCCAGAAATTTTTCGCAAAGCATTTGCAGTCGCCAGAGAAATTACCGCCCAACCATTTGTTAAAGAAGGCTTAAAAGGCGCAGAGATAGCCGAAGCTATTCGTCAGGCCCGGATCAAAGTCATCCGCCAGGCTCGCCAGCCTTACATCGCTTAATTCCCTGCGCCTGTTCGCTATTTTGGCGTGAATATCTTAAGCGGATGCTAATATGCTAAAATCAGTTTTTTCACCATCAAATCACAGATAGCAAGAGTCCATATTTCCCCATGACTAATTCCAGGACACCCAAAGTCGGATTCGTAAGCCTCGGCTGCCCGAAAGCCACGGTTGATTCAGAACACATCATCACCCAGTTACGCGCTGAAGGTTATGAGCTGTCTTCCAGCTATGAAGACTCCGACCTGGTCGTCGTCAATACCTGTGGTTTTATCGACAGCGCGGTTGAAGAATCACTCGATACCATCGGTGAAGCACTGGCCGAAAACGGCAAGGTGATCGTCACCGGTTGCCTCGGTGCCAAAGATACCGTGGTGCTGGATAACTACCCGAATGTACTTGCCGTAACCGGCCCACATGCACAGGCCGAAGTGATGCAGGTCGTACACAAACACCTGCCAAAACCGCATGATCCATACACCGACCTGGTGCCCGCTGCCGGTGTTAAATTAACACCCAAACATTATTCTTATTTAAAAATTTCCGAAGGCTGTAACCACGGCTGCACCTTCTGCATTATCCCCGACCTGCGTGGCAAACTAGTGAGCCGTGATATTGGCTCGGTGATGCAGGAAGCCGAAAATTTAGTTAATGGCGGTTGCGGAGAACTTTTAGTCATCTCACAGGATACCAGCGCTTATGGTGTCGACCAGAAATACAAAACCGGGCTCTGGGGCATGCAGCCGATCAAGACCAATATGGAAGAACTGGCAAAGAACCTGGGGGCACTCGGCGTCTGGGTGCGCATGCATTATGTCTACCCCTACCCCAGTGTTGATAACATTATCCCGTTAATGGCTGACGGCATTATCCTGCCGTATCTGGATATCCCGTTCCAGCATGCCAGCCAGTCAGTGTTAAAAAACATGAAACGCCCGGCCAGCAGCGAAAACGTCTT
>JAOUKT010000088.1 GCA_029882395.1 Gammaproteobacteria bacterium | reverse complement strand
TTTTTATTTTCAATATTTACAATGACTTAGCAATAAAGTGATTGTATTTGTAGCGCCCAAAAACCTATAAACCACTGCAATGAGGTGATTACCTTACAACATTAGCATTGTTACAATTCTGTGACAATTACTATTGGCTGAGAGTTAGTGCAATGAAATTAACAGTTTCCTTGAATTTTATGATGGTTATTTTCTCGTTATTATTGATGAGTTGTGAGTCAACGTCTGTGCCTGTTTCGGATGTGACTGCATCGGATACGGTTTCACCAGTCGCTGACTATGTTGATATCAATGCCGGTGCCGGCTTTACTAACACGGTAAATGTTACGATTGAACTGTCAGCCACGGATGATACAGGCATCGTGGCTTATTATCTTTCTGATAGTGATATAAGCCCGACTGCTAATAGCAGTGGCTGGATTAATATTAATGCGACAACCAACCTGCAACAGGTGGTGGCTTTTACATTCACTGCAGAAACTTCGTTAGGGAGTTTTAACAAGGATGTCTATGCATGGTTTAAGGATGCGGCAGGCAATGTCTCGGCTTCAGTCATGGATACCATTGTCTATACGGCAGAAGATACTGTGATGCCTAATGTTGTTTCTATCGCAATCAATAATGATGATGCTTCTACTAATACAACCAATGTTACTTTGCATATTTCAGCCAATGATGATCACAATATTGTCGCTTATTATGCCTCTGAATCAACAGCCTATCCTTCAGCGGATGATCTTGCCTGGGTCAGCATTGAACCGACTGCCAGCTACACGGCCACAGTTCCCTTTACTTTAACTGGTGCGCCGGGCCCGGGCAGCTATGAAAGAGATGTGCGCATTTGGGTGATGGATGAGTCAGGCAATATTTCTAATGACATGATGGACAGAATAGCGCTTGTCATTACCGATGCGACGCCACCAACAGGCACTGCTTTGCTCATTAATGGCGGGGCGGCGGCTACAACTAATACACTCGTTACACTTGCTATCAGTGCGCTTGATAATATTGCTGTGACTGCCTACCTTGCGACTGAAAGCTATGCGCCGCCATCAAATACAGACACGGGCTGGGTCACTGTGGTTCCAGCTTCGAGTTTTAATGCAACAGTGGCTTTTACCTTGTCTGCTGCGCCTTCTGTTCTACCTGGTAATTATCCAAAAGTGGTGTCTGTCTGGTTTAGAGACTCGTCCGGTAATATGTCATTGCCTGTGGTGTCCGAAATTGACTTAATGGTTGAAGATACAGCGCCACCATTTAATCCATCGCTTAGCATTAACGGTGGTGCCATAACAACAGATAGCACCGCAGTTATGTTGGACCTGTCTGCCTCTGATAATGCTGGCATTACCGCCTATATTATTTCAGAAAGCCCGGTGACGCCTTTGTCCAGTGACTCATGGCAGGTGGTTGCGGAAACGTTAAATTACAACGCCACCATTAGCCATACTTTAACAGGCGCGGGCTCGACGTACGCAGGCAGTTATAGCAAGACTGTTTATGTTTGGTTTAAGGATGCGGCGGGTCATATTTCTGTTGCTGCTGATGCTTCAATTGATCTGATCGTGACGGATACCATTATCCCATGGAACCCGGCTATTGAAATTAATGCGGGTGCCATGACGGTGCTGAGCACGGATGTCACGCTGAATCTGTCGGCCTCCGATGATGCCGGTGTCACGGCCTATTTTGCATCGGAAAGTAGTGTGACGCCAGTGGCGACTGATGCTGCCTGGGTGGCAGTAACGCCGGCACAAAATTATAACGCGACCGTTTCGTTCACGCTGGCCGGCTCTGGCACACCTGGTGTTTACCCGAGAAGTGTTTATGTATGGTATAAAGATGCCGCCGGTCATGTTTCAGCAGCTGTTAATGATTCAATTAATTACGAAGTGGTAGATGTGACAGCGCCGCTTGTGTCATCGGTTTCGATTGATGCGGCTGCAGTCTCGACCACAATAACAGCGGTCTCGTTGTCTATATCGGCGACTGATGATGTCGGGGTAACGGGTTATTATGCATCTGAGAGCCTGACAACACCATTTGCTACAGACTCTGGCTGGGTTTCAGTTACGCCAAGCACTGACTTAAATATAACGGTTGCATTTACTCTAACGGCAACAGCGGTAACCGGCACACATCTTAAAAATATTTATGTCTGGTATAAGGATGCGGCTGGTAATGTTTCAACCCAGGTCAGTGACAGCATTGATTTTATTGTTGCTGATATCATTCCTCCATCCACAGGTTCGGTGTCAATTAATAGTGGCGCTATCACTACAGCTTCGGCGACAGTTTCTGTGCAAACCTGGGGTTCAGACGACTTTGATCTGGCGGAATATTATATGTCCGAGAGTGCAGTGACACCGCTGGCAACGGATACCGGGTGGGTCGCGGTAACAGCCACAACATCGTCTTATAGCGTTGTACCAATGACGCTATCCAGCTCTGTGACGCCAGGCATCTATACGAAAACGGTTTATGTCTGGTACAAAGATGCGGCTGGCAACATCACTGTTACACCGGCTAGTGACTCTATTGATTTAGAAGTGCTAGATCTTACTGCACCAGCACTGCCGACGATTTTAATTAACGGGGGTGCTGCATCGACAACCTCAACAGCTGCGACAGTAGACCTGAGCGCAGAGGATAACGTGGGCGTTAGCGCTTATTATCTTTCTGAATCAGCGGTGACGCCGTCTTATAACCAGAGTGGCTGGGTTGATGTGGCAGCAAGTCAAAACCTGAATCGCGTAGGTGTGGTATTTACATTATCCGGCGACGCCTTACCTGGCACCTTTACGCGCACCGTGTATGCCTGGTTTAAAGATGCAGCGGGAAATGTTTCGGCAGCGGCCAGCGCAGCGATTGAGCTGACTTTAACAGACACGAGCGCGCCCACGTTAGCGACGCTGAGTATTAATGGCGGCGCCGCTACAACTGATCAAAGAGATGTGACGCTTTCTCTTTCAGCCAGTGATGACTTTTCGATCTATGGTTATTATCTTTCCGAGAGTGCGATAACGCCACTGGCTACTGACCCAGGCTGGGTAGTGGTTACGGCTGAGTACGTTATTAATACAACAGGCAGCTGGATATTATCAAGCCCGGCAAGCTTAGCTAGTGTGACGAGAACGCTTTACGTTTGGTACAAAGACTCAAGTGGAAATGTATCTCAGCCTGCTTCGGCAAGCATCGAATTAATGCTAAGTGCCAGTGCTGTACCCGATACAGGGCAGGTCATCTGTGTGGATAATGTCAATCAGGTGCATTCGATTATTGATTGTCCGCTGCCAGGTAACGCCTTGGCTCAGGACGGAAGTTACAATGTAGATAACCAAAAGTCATATACAGATAATGGTGATGGCACGGTGACTGACAATGTGACGGGCTTAATCTGGCAACAATCAGCGCGTAGCGGAACGCTGGATCTGGCAAATGCTTTAACTTACTGCAGTGCTAATGACGCAGGCTTGCCTGGCGGTGCTGGGTGGCGCTTGCCGACCGATAGAGAATTAATGCAGCTGGGTAATAATGAACTGATCACATCACCATTGATTGATGCGGTGTTTACTGGCACAGAAGGCCCGTACTGGAGTTCTGTGATTCTTGATAGCTTCTATGGAAAGCTGGTGGACAAGGGATTAACGACCAACAAGCGCGAGTTTAAGTCCTGGTACTACGGCAATGTCAGGTGTGTAAAGGGCGAGGAAATAAAAGCCCCGGCATGGCTCGATAATGGTGACCAGACGGTAACTGATGTACAAACCGGCCTGATGTGGGATCAGCGCGAGTCAATAGCCATGAACTGGAAGACGGCTCTTAATTATTGCGAGTCGCTCACTCATGCGAGTTACACCGACTGGCGCATGCCCAATAAAAATGAACTGTACTCTTTGGTTAATAGCGTACAAGGTGTCAGCGTTAAAATTGATACCGGCGTGTTCACAGGTTATGACATTAACGCAAGTGACTATTGGAGTTCCACAACGGCGATATCAACGACAAGTCTATTCCCGAGTGCATGGCGTCTTGGTTTTGGGCTAGCTATTACAGCTCCTGCGGATAAAACGTATAGTTTTAATGTTCGCTGTGTGCGCTAGGTAAAGTGGTATCGTAAATGTTATATAGGGTTTTCAATATTTCTGAGCAATGAGGTATTGAAACGCTAGTGGCGTAAAAAAAGGCGAACCCGTTTGAGGTTCGCCTTTTTTGTTAATCATTTATTATTTTAAATAGCGTTTAAAATAATATGAAGTTTACTTCGAATGGTAAGGCTCGCTCAGCTCATGCACGGCATTGATAAAGGCGCCGGCATTTTCCGGGTCGATATGCTGGTGTATGCCATGGCCTAAGTTAAACACGTGGCCTGTACCGGTGCCGTAGCTTTCTAGAATTGACGCCACTTCTTGGCGAATTCTTTCCGGTGTTGAATACAGTACACAAGGGTCCATATTGCCTTGCAAGGCCACTTTATCACCAACGCGTTTTCGGGCTTCACCAATATCAATCGTCCAGTCCAGACCCAGTGCATCGACACCAATATCGGCTTGAGCTTCCAGCCACTGACTGCCGCCTTTGGTAAACATGATAACGGGAATTTTTTTGCCGTCTTTTTCACGATCTAGACCATCAACAATTTGTTGCATGTAGTTGAGTGAAAAGTCTTTATAGTCGCGGGTGCTCAGTGCGCCGCCCCAGGTATCGAAAATCATCACGGTTTCAGCGCCGGCAGCGATTTGTGCATTGAGGTATTGGATAATGGTTTTTGCCAGCACATCTAAAATCTGGTGCATCATTTTTGGCTGGCTATACATCATGCCTTTGACTTTGCCAAAATCTTTACTGCTGCCGCCTTCGACCATATAAGTGGCCAGTGTCCACGGGCTGCCAGTAAAACCAATGAGCGGTACGCGGCCATCGAGTTCGCGATGAATCATGCTGACCGCATCCATCACATAGCTCAGTTCGCCGTCCATCTCCGGTACGAATAACTGATCGACATCGGCCTGGGTTTTAATTGGTTTTGAAAATTTCGGACCTTCACCTTCAGAAAAATACAGACCCAGGTTCATTGCATCGGGAATGGTCAGGATATCCGAAAACAAAATGGCAGCATCCAGCGGGTAACGATCCAGCGGCTGAATAGTGACTTCGGTGGCCAGTTCAGGGGTTTTGCAAAGCGTTAAAAAATCACCGGCTTTGGCGCGGGTAGCTTTGTATTCTGGTAAATAGCGGCCAGCCTGGCGCATCATCCAGACCGGGGTCTGGTCTACAGGCTGTTTTAACAGGGCGCGAATAAAGCGGTCGTTTTTTAAATCAGACATTATTATTTACCACAAAAGATATTTGATTGAAGATGCATGACCTTCAGATCTTATTATTTAATTCGCCAGGTAATTCGCCAGCAACTGTAGAAGGGGCTCAAAAAACCGGAAGTGTCGGTTTTAGGCGGTCAGGATGGCTTTGATTTTACCGCTGACAGCGCCCATATCCGCACGACCCTGAACCTGGGGTTTTAAAATGCCCATGACTTTGCCCATGTCTTGCATGGCGCTGGCACCTGTTTCGGTAACGGCCGCTTTGATCAGCGCATCGATTTCTTCGTCGCTTAACGCTTCTGGCAGAAATTCCTGAAGAACAGTGATTTCGTAGTTTTCCTGTTCTGCCAGTTCGTCGCGCCCCGCCTCAGTATACTGGGTGGCAGAGTCGCGTCGTTGTTTAACCATTTTATCGAGCACGGCAAGAACCTGGTCATCATTAAGGTCTTCACGAGTATCAACCTCGATCTGCTTGATGGCAGCCAGCATCAGGCGTATAACGCCAAGACGCTTTTTGTCGCCTGATTTCATCGATGCTTTCATCGCATCGGTGAGGCTCTGCTTGAGTGCGCTCATAGTAAACCGTTACTTATCTTTAGATTAACGACGACGAGAAGTAGGTGCGCGTAGACGTTCTTTAGATAATTTTTTCAGGTAACGCTTAACGGCAGCAGCGGCTTTACGCTTACGTTCTGCTGTTGGCTTCTCATAACATTCGCGACGACGGATTTCTGTCAATACACCGGCTTTTTCGCAAGAACGCTTGAAACGACGTAATGCAATATCAAACGGTTCGTTATCTTTAACTTTAACTGCTGGCATGAATCTCTCACTGTTCAGTTTTGTAATTCGCACGTATGTACGGGCGAGTGAATCGGAGGATTATAAGCGTGCTTTCGCTGAAAATCAAAGTAGAATAAGCAAAATATCTAAATAATTGAGAGAAAATATTAAATATGCGTGTTTTGGGCATAGAAAGTTCCTGTGATGAAACAGGTATTGCGATTTACGACAGTGAAAAAGGCTTGCTGGCACATACATTACATAGCCAGGTGGCATTGCATGCGGACTACGGTGGCGTGGTGCCGGAGCTGGCATCCAGAGATCATGTACGTTACCTGATACCGTTGCTGGATAAGGCTTTCGCGCAAGCCGGTCTCGGCAAAACCGAGATTGATGGTGTTGCCTATACAGCAGGGCCCGGCTTAATAGGGGCTTTAATGGTCGGCGCCTGCGCTGGTCGCAGTCTGGCGTATTCATTAGGCGTGCCGGCTGTGGCGGTACACCATATGGAAGGGCATTTGCTGGCACCGATGCTGGAAGACAATGCACCCGAATTCCCGTTTATTGCCTTACTGGTGTCAGGAGGTCACACCCTGCTGGCAAAAGTCGATGGCGTCGGCCAATACAAAATACTCGGTGAAAGCCTCGATGATGCCGCCGGAGAAGCCTTCGACAAAACTGCAAAAATGCTGGATTTAGGTTACCCCGGCGGACCGATACTGGCCAAACTGGCAGAGCAGGGCCGCCAGGGCATCTACAAATTTCCCCGGCCGATGATTGACAGGCCCGGTCTTGAATTTAGTTTTAGCGGCCTTAAAACCTTTGCCTTGAACACCATGCAAAAATCAGACGGCAGCGAACAAAGCAAAGCAGATATTGCTTTGGCGTTTGAAGAAGCGGTGGTCGACACCTTAATGATCAAATCTCGTCGCGCATTACGCGAAACCGGCATTAACCGACTGGTCATTGCCGGCGGTGTCGGTGCCAACCAGCGCCTGCGACGTGAGCTGGCAGCAATGGCAAAAAAGGAAGGCGGCGAGGTGTTTTATCCGCGCGTTGAGTTTTGTACCGACAATGGTGCGATGATTGCCTATGCCGGTTGCCTGCGGTTGCAGGCTGGACAGACAGAGGACATAAAAATAAATGTGAGGGCAAGATGGCCGATGGAAGAGTTGCCGGCT
>JAOUKT010000042.1 GCA_029882395.1 Gammaproteobacteria bacterium | reverse complement strand
GTGATGTGATCATAGGCCGGTGCGATGTCAGTTGTTAACGGCCCCAGAGTATAGAAAGGTGCTTCGAAGCAATCTTCCAGTTCTTTTTCCATGTTGTCTTTGATCATCTGCATTGGCACATGACCCGGACCTTCAATCATTACCTGCACATCGTGTTTCCAGGCAATTTTTGTCAGCTCACCCAGGGTTTCCAGCTCACCGAACTGCGCGGCATCATTGGCATCGGCCAGACAACCCGGGCGCAGGCCATCACCTAATGAGAATGACACATCATAGGCTTTCATGATTTCACAGATGTCTTCGAAATGTGTGTAAAGGAAATTTTCCTGGTGATGCGCCAGACACCATTTCGCCATGATGGATCCACCGCGCGAAACAATACCGGTTACACGGTTAGCCGTTAGCGGTACATATTGCAAACGCACACCGGCATGGATAGTGAAATAATCCACACCCTGTTCTGCCTGCTCGATTAATGTGTCGCGGAATAATTCCCAGGTTAAGTCTTCTGACTTGCCGTTTACTTTTTCCAGAGCCTGATAGATCGGCACGGTGCCGATCGGCATGGGTGAATTACGTAAAATCCATTCGCGGGTTTCGTGAATGTTTTTACCGGTTGATAAGTCCATCAGGGTGTCACCACCCCAGCGTGCTGACCAGACCATTTTTTCCACTTCTTCGGTAATGGATGAACTCAGTGCCGAGTTACCGATGTTGGTGTTGACTTTGACGCGGAAGTTACGACCAATGATCATTGGCTCTAATTCCGGGTGATTGATATTGGCAGGGATGATTGCACGCCCTCTGGCAATTTCATCGCGAACAAATTCAGGCGTGACTAAATCAGCAATAGAGGCGCCAAATGATTCGCCTTTATGCTGGCGCAACAGTTTTTCGTAACGTGCGTCATCGCGCATTTCCTGCAATTTCATGTTTTCACGAATCGCGATGTATTCCATTTCCGGTGTGATGATGCCCTGCTTGGCATAATGCATTTGCGAGACGTTTTTGCCAGGCTTTGCACGGCGCGGCTTACGGATATGTTCAAAACGCAGATGCGCCAGTGCATCATCGCCCTGACGAGTGGCGCCGTATTCAGAGCTCGGGCCATCCAGCTGTTCGGTGTCGTCACGCTCTGCAATCCAGCCGTCACGCACATCCGGCAGACCTTTCATTAAATCGATTTCTACAGCCGGGTCGGTATAAGGGCCTGAGGTGTCATAGACATAAATATCAGGGTTTTTTTCCACACCGGCATCGGTTTGAGTGTCCATCTGCGCAACGGCTCGCATCGGCACGCGGATATCAGGACGTGAGCCTTCAACGTAGATCTTTGTTGAGTTGGTAAAAGGCCGAGTGACATCATCTGACAGCTCTGCTGTTTTTTTCAGGAATTCTTCTGGAATTGCGCTCATTTTAATGAACCTATAACTATATGTGGTGGTGAGCCGGGAGGAGGAAGTGGCCACCGAAGCTTCCCTTCACCTGCCATCATTAAGATAAACAGGATTCGGTTCTAAGAGTATTTCTCAGCGCGGCCCTAAATAAATAGATCAGCCGGCACCCCTAGCCTCATTCAGGTGTTAGATTCTACCGTTTTTAGGTCAGAAACACACCCTATCGTAGTATAAGTTATACAACTACCCAAAAATTCATGGTCTGTGTACAATGCTGGCATAAGAAAAATTAGATCGACTGGAAGGACGTTATGAATTTCGAAGAAGCCCGCTTTAATATGGTAGAACAACAGGTTCGCCCCTGGAATGTTCTAGACCCTGCCGCGTTAGCGGTAATGTCTGAGGTACCGCGTGAGAATTTTGTTGCCCCGGCATACAGAAGCCTGGCTTATAGTGATTATGGCGTGCCCATCGGCCATCACCAGGAAATGCTCAAGCCGATACTGGTAGGCCGTCTGTTACAGGCTCTGCACATCCAGTCGAATGAGATTGTGCTTGAAGTCGGCACTGGCACCGGCTATTTAACAGCTTGCCTGGCAAAGCTGGCGTCTTATGTGTATAGCGTCGATGTGCATGCCGATTTTCTACCTCAGGCGCAAAAGAACCTGACCTCACTGCAAATTGACAACGTCTCACTGCAAACCGGTGATGCCTCCAACGGCTGGGCTGAAAGACCACTGTATGATGTGATTGTGATCACCGCGTCAATGCCGCAAGTGCCTGAGTGTTACAAGACCTCATTAGAGATTGGTGGCCGCTTGTTCGTGGTGACCGGTTCCTCGCCGGTGATGCATGCAAAATTAATCACCCGGGTGGCAGAAAATGTATGGTCAGAAGAGAATATTTTTGAAACGGATTTAGCGCCATTAGAAAACACTGAGTTAAAACCCGGTTTCACATTCTAAAATAATGCAACAATTTACAGCGCCTGAGCTCAGGGACTACCTTGAGCAGGCCAGCAATCAACCGCTGTTACTCGATGTTCGCGAAGCCTGGGAGTTTGATATTTGTTCGATCGCAGGCAGCTTGTTAATACCAATGGCTAAAATACCGTCTAAAATACAGACACTGAACCCTGATCAGGAAATAGTAGTGATTTGCCATCATGGTATCCGCAGCGCGAATGTCTGCCGTTATCTTGAGCATCAGGGATTTAAACATATGATTAACTTGTCAGGCGGTGTTCAAGCCTGGGCACAGCAAGTTGATAACAATATGAGTGTTTACTAATATAGCAATAGAGTGTATATTAGCGAACTCTAATATTTGATGGAGCGACCCACATGAAGTTTGCCACATTCATTACAGCACTATTGACAACCTTTTTAGTCACCAGCTTTAACAGCCACGCCCTGACATTAAAAGAAAGTTTTGAACTGGCGCAGCAAGGTGATCCGCAAATATTGGCTGCTCAGGCTGAATTTGATGCGGCTATTGAAAACATACCCCAGGCACGCTCGGCGTTATTGCCCAGCCTCAGACTGGACCTGTTCAGTGGTAATTCTGAGAAGACAAATTCTAATACCACTGGCGATTTTATTAGCAGCCTCGGCGCCGGCAGTGACATCGATAATCAGGGTTACCAGCTAAGCCTGACTCAAAGCCTGTATAACCATCAATATTATAAGCAGCTGGATCAGGCCAAGGCCTCTGTGGCACAGGCTGCGGCTTATTATTCAGCGCAGCAGCAGGCACTTTTAATCAGGGTTGCCGATCACTATTTTAAAGTGCTGGCAGCTGACGATAACCTGCATTTTGCCAGTGCTGAGAAAAAGGCCGTTGCCAAACAATTACAGCAAACTAAAAAACGCTTTGAAGTCGGCCTGATTGCGATCACCGATGTCAAAGAAGCCCAGGCACAATACGACATTACCGTGGCACAGGAAATCGCCGCCATAAACCAGGCTGCCACCAGCAAAGAAGCACTGCAGGTCATTATTAATCAGACCGTCGGCAAACTCTCTGCGCTGCCAGAAAGCATTCCTCTTGAAGTGCCGGCACCCAACGATATCAACCAGTGGACCGCCACAGCCCAACAACGTAACCTGGCGATTAAAGCCGCCGGTTATGCTTTAGAAGCCGCACAAGCAGGCCGCAATGCCAGCCGCGCCGGCCACTACCCGAGCCTGAGCTTAGAAGCGACACAAAGCAATGTGGCTTTAGAAAATAGCAGCTCAAGTGCCGATACTGAAGACACCACTATTCGCATTAACCTGAGTATTCCGCTTTATAGTGGCGGTTTGACCTCCTCAAAAAGCCGGCAGGCCGGTTTCAAGCTGAGTCAGGCTGCTGCGGAGCTGAGCCTGCAAAAACGACTGGCAAGACAGCAAACCCGCAGCGCCTTCCTCGGTTTAAAGGCCGCTATCTCCAGCGTAAAAGCCTTAAAGCAGGCGCTTGTTTCCAGCCAGTCTGCCGTTGAAGCCACGCAAGCCGGTTTTGAAGTGGGTACACGTACCTCGGTTGATGTGCTCAATGCCTTGCGCAATCAATACCGCTCTGAAAAAGACTATGCGCAGACGCGCTACGATTATTTGCTCAATATGCTGAAACTTAAACAGGCTGCCGGCACCTTGAATAACCAAGACATCACCGTTATTAGTCAGTGGCTGAATAAATAACGCCGCGAGCATAAACGATCATTGTCTTACCGGGGCATTAGCAGCGAGTCGCTGGCTGCTAATGCCTGTTTAGCTGAGGGCGAGTGTTTTTTTTCAGCCAAAACATTTCCAAGCCTGCTAAAATAAGCAGCAACTTAAGTCACAACCTGCCTGCACATTGAAAAACACCTCTTTAAGACCGCTCTTTTTTAATCCTTTAAACTGGCCAAGCTGGTTCTTTCTGGGCTTATTACGACTGATCGTGCTGTTACCCCTGCACTGGCTGGAATATTTTGGCGCGGCCTTCGGTATGCTGGTTTATTACCTGCGGCCTGCTCGCGTAGAGGTTGCAAAGATCAATTTAAGCATCGCTTTCCCGGAAAAATCAGAACAACAAATACAGCGATTATGTAAACGCAATTTCCGCCAGCTGGGTATGGGCGTGTTTGAAGTCGGTCTGGCATGGTGGCAGCAACGACGATTAATCAAGACTGCAAAAATTCACGGCCTGCAACACCTGAACCGTGCGCTTGAGAATGGCAAAGGCGTGATCTTATTAACCTCACACTTTACCTGCCTTGAAACCGGCGCGCATATTATCTGTGACAAAATACCATTAGAAGCGGTTTACAAACCGGCTAAAAATAAAGTATTTGATTATTTGATGGTAAAGAAACGCAAACAGCATTTTCAACATTTAATCAGCAATGACAGCCCGCGTAAAATGATTGCGGCATTAAAACGCAATCATGTGCTCTGGTATGCACCCGACCAGAACCTGCGCGGCAAGGACATGGTTTTTGCGCCGTTTTTCAACCAGATGGCAACGGCCATTACCGCCCCTTCGCGGCTGGCTAAAATAAGTGGTGCCGCGTTAGTGCCTTATTATATTAAACGCCATAAAGACGCAGCAAGCGGCAACGTTATTTACGAGATTTTTATCCAGCCAGCTGTCGACAACTTTCCAGGCGATGATGTCAACGATGATGCTGCGACGATCAACCGTATTAATGAATCTTTAATCAGACATAACCCCGAGCAGTATCTCTGGGTTCACAAACGCTACAAAACCCGTCCCGAAGGTGAAAAACCGCTTTATTAACGGTTTACGATCATGATATTAAGCTACCAGCTGCTTTTATTTTTACTGTTACCCGTTTTTATGGGCATCAGTTTAAAACAGTATTTCAATAATAAAGAGCGTTTATATTTATGGCAGCGCTTCGGTTTAAAGTTACCTGAAACCGATAAGCCTGTCTGCTTTCACTGCGCCTCTGTCGGCGAAATCAACGCCGCCATGCCGCTGATCAGGCTGTATCATGAAAAACACCCGCAGCAAGCACTACTGGTCACCACTAATACCGTCACCGCTGCACGAATTTGCCGGCAGCGCATGGATTTTGTCAGCCACTGTTTTTTACCATTAGACTACCGGCTGTGCAACCGGCTGTTTTTGAAAAAAATCCGGCCACAGAAACTGATTATTCTGGAAACCGAAATCTGGCCAAACCTGTTCCAGCAATGCCATCAACACAATGTGCCTGTTTCAATTATTAATGCTCGTCTTTCTAAAAAAACATTAAATACAAACTCATGGATTCGAAACATCTACAAAAAAACACTGCCCTATGTTGGTAATATTTATTGCCGCTCAGCCGCCGACGCCAGCGCCTACAAAACCATCGGTGCAGACAGTAAGCAGCTACAGGTTATTGGCAACATAAAGTTTTCTCTTACTGTTGCACACACAGCAGACAACAAAAACCTGATCAACAGGGCCTATGTGCTCGCGGCATCGACCAGAGAAGGTGAAGAGAAGCGTATTCTGGAAATCTGGAATCAAACACAACACAAAGACTTATTACTGGTGATTGCACCGCGCCACCCCCAACGTAAACAGGAAATTATTAACGACATCACTGCGCATTGCAAAGCCTTAGCCGTGAGAAGCCTGAAACAGGGTATCACCGGACAGACCGATGTTTACCTGGCAGACACGATAGGTGAGTTAACCGCTTTATTGCAGCATGCCGAGTTTGTGATCATGGGTGGCTCCTTTGTAACAAAAGGAGGTCACAATATTCTTGAACCGGCTGTTTTTTCTAAAGCGATTATTTACGGGCCTTCGATGGAAAACTTTGCTGATGAAAATGCATTGTTTCTTGAAAACAACGCGGCAATACAAGTTACAGACAATGCGCAGGCTGTTGATCAAATAAACCGGCTGATTGCCGATATTACTATCCGCCAGCAGCTGGGCAGCAACGCTAAAGCCCTGATAGTAAGAAACAGTGACATGGCCGAGCGTTATCTGCAAAAAATCTGTGACTGACGCAGCCTACTCACGTGCTTATCAGCATTTGCAAACCCGACACGGCTGACAGCTGCTTTTCTCACTTTAATAATTCACATACCCTCTATTGCTGATAGCCAGCCATCAAAGCGGCCCAGTTATCTTCATTAAAGAAAAAGTCTTTATCTTTGGCAGAAAACTTATCCAGTGAACGCCTCAGCCGCTCGATGTTTTTTATTTTCCAGCCACCATCTGACCTGAAACGGCACTGATCAAAATCAATCAGGTAAATTTTTTGCTGTTCATCCAGCATGATATTTTTGGCATTAAGATCGGCGTGATATACATTGTTTTCATGGAAGCTCCTGATACAGGCTCCGATACTGAACCAGATATTATTTTCCAGGCCTGCCTTTTCAAGACGCTCTGCCAGCGTGCTTGTTTCGGCTATATATTCTGTTATTAAATCTGCCTGATAAAACAACGCTTTTTTTATAATACTCGCCGCCACCGGTTTTGGCACAGGCAGCCCAAGCGCCAGCATTTCATTCAGCAAATGCCATTCCTTCCAGGCACGTGTGTTTTTTAAACGTACTCCGAAATAATGATCTGATAATATTTTTGCGACCAGCCCGCCTCTTAAATAGTGACGCAAGGCCCAGGTATTATTTTCTGCCTGATAAAAACAGGTTTCGCCACGCCCGCCTGCGCTGCCAATAACGGCCTTTTTTTCTTTCATTGCTGCGCAACTGAAATATTCATCACAGGGTGCTTGCATTAACTCAGGGTTGAAAAGTAACCAGCGTTTATTGAGTTTTTGTAGTTTAAAATTTTTCATTATTTTTGTTACTGACATATACCGTTTTGAGACACCTGTGATGAAGCGCCTGTTAATTTATTTATTTCGAACTGATCCACAACTTGCGCCTGCTCATCAATAAAGCGGGCTGTCAATTTGTGTTTTTCAATATCCAGCACCATAGACCCCAGCTTCGCCGCTGAAACCGCCATCACCGGATGATCAAATGGCCCAGCGACCGCGTCGGCAGATGAGCCCAGCACAATATACACACTGCCCTGATGTGGCTGCCTGAGCAGCGGCTTATTAAATTTCGGACCCTTTTGTAAAATCGACTCTGGTTTAAATGCTGAGCTGACACCATAATGGCAATCCAGCAGATAACTGCGCTCATAGGAATGACTGTAGCCAGATACCACTAGGTCAACGCTGGCTTGCTCGAGCACCGGTACAACCCGTTTACGCATATTAAACATTCTGTTGGCGCTGTCTTTGGGATCATTCGAATTATGTGATCCCCGGGTATAGGGTGGGTGATGCATAAATGCCAGCAGCCATTTTTGTTTATTGTTTTTTAAGTCAGCTTTTAGCCAGCTTATCATCTTATCATCGGCACGATAACCGCCATCATGGCTGTCTAAAAATATTAAATGCAGCGGCCCATAATCCACCGAATAATAACGTTCGGTGCCCGATGCCACACCCCCTGAGTCGGCCGCCTCTGGCAAACTAAATATATTATAAAAAGACCAGCCACTGGCATCATGTTCGCCATAGACAGGCCAGTAGACGTAATTTTTTAATACATCCTGATGCACAGAGAATAAACCGGCCTGGTAACCCTGATGGCTACCGTTTTCATCACCGTTATCACCACTACTGATAATCATATTAAGGGCACTCTGGCCCTGACGTTGGTGCTGACTGAGCCAGCCGGACATGGCCTGCTTAACCGCCTTGAGGCCGTCTCCCATTTGCCCGGAGTTACCCATTAACCAGATACGTATAGGTGCATCGCTGGTGTTATCAGGTGCCGTTTCAAACCAGTATTCGTCACCGCCCCGGTAGAGCTTTTGATTTTGGTATATACGGTAATAATACCGAGTTGCCGGCTGTAATTGCTTAAAACGCATTTCATGCGCGGTTTTGGCTGATTTCTCGTGCTGCTCAGAAATTGCATGATTGATGCCATTTCTGAGCTCTAGCCGGGCTTTGACTTGCGCATCGCTTTGCCAGCGAATGACAACACTGTTGCTGGACAGGGACTGAATGTAAGGCTCGCGGCTACCGGAATAATAGCTCTGCGTATACAGCACAGCCAGCCGTATCGCCAGCCCCAGCGTGACGATAAAGCCCAGCGCAAACAGCATCACCGCGAAATAGTTATAATGGTGTTTTTGTGGCTTCAGTACCGCCCTGGCTTGAGACCAAACTTTATATTTCATTGCCATCCCAAATTTGCAATTTTGTTATTATTATCTGCTCAGCTAGCCAACCAAAGTCAGCCACGCCGCCATATTTAGTGTGCTAATATACAGCTATTCTATAAAACTATGTTGCCTCTATAAAAACAATTTATGCCTTTTATCTCTACTGCCCCTGCCAGCCTGTGCATACTGCGCCTATCAGCGATTGGTGATGTGACACATGTTTTACCAAGCCTCAATTGCATTAAACAACAGTGGCCAGAGTGTAAAATCACCTGGGTCATCGGCAAACTGGAACATCAGCTGGTGCATGATATCAGTGGTGTCGAATTTATTATTTATGACAAGTCTCTGGGCAGCCAAGCTAATAAACAGCTCAAAGCCGAGCTTAAAAACCGGCATTTTGATATCTTGCTGCATATGCAGATTTCACTGCGTGCCAGCCTCGCAAGCCGCCATATTCATGCCAAGTATAAACTAGGTTTTGATTTTAAACGCGGCAGAAATTTGCAGTGGTTATTTACCAATAAAAGAATTCCATATATCGCCAATCAGCATGTACTCGACAGTTTTCTCGAGTTTCCTAAACTATTGGGGCTGGATACCAGCGTTATTGAATGGAATATCCCGATCCCTGACAGCGCTCAGCAGTTCGTTCAGCATGCCGTCTGCGGTAAACAATTTGCAGTCATCAACCCCAGCGCCAGCAACACGGTTAGAAACTGGGGGGCTGACCACTACGCCACGATTATCGATTATCTGTATGAACGATACGGCCTCAGCACCGTGCTCAGCGGCGGTCCTGCTGAAGCTGAAATCACACTCAGTCACAGCATCGCCGAAGAAACCAGGCACAAACCTGTCATTCTCACCGGTCAGACCACGCTGAAACAACTGGCTGCACTTTTGCAGCAGGCAGCGTTTGTCATAGCACCTGATACCGGGCCTGCACATATCGCCAATGCAGTCGGCACAACCGTCATCGGCCTCTATGCCAATTCCAATCCCGAGCGAACAGGGCCTTATTCAAATTTGCAATATACCGTTAATAAATACCCTGAAGCCCTGCAGCAAACCTACCACAAGACGGTTGAAGCCGTGCGCTGGGGCAGGCGAGTACGACGCGATGATATTATGGAATTTATAAGTAAAAATGATGTTATCGAGAAAATCGACCTGGTTTTGCAAACTAAAAAATAAAATCGCAAGATCTAAAGAATAAGCTATTATTAAATAATACACAGAATTTAAAGGGATATAAGTTGAATACACTGATAATTTCGACGCTGTCGATCATTTTAAGCTATTCCGGCTTCGTTCATGGCGCAAATAATGCTTTTAGCCTGGGTGTTTTCCCGTACGTCAGCACCAGTAAACTCATTAGCCACAATAAACACGTTATTAAACACATCAACCGCACCACGAAATACGACGTTTCCTTAGTCACCGCTAAAAATGCCCCGTCTTATGTTTCTAACCTGAAAAACTTTGAATATGACTTTATTTTTACCCCTCCTCATCTGGCCCGCTTCGTAGAAAAGCAATTTGCGTATCAGCGCGTTGTCATGACCTCTCACAACATCAGGGGTGTTTACCTGACTAAACAGGATTCTGCGATTCATACATTAAAAGATCTGCAAAACAAAAAACTCTCGCTTGGCCCCGCCAAAACCATACTGCACCAGTTAACATTAAACGAACTAAACAACTATAACATCGTGCCTGAAAAAAATATTACGCTGCAGATTGTCAACACCCATAACAACGCTATTTATGATCTGTTAAAAGGCGATAGCGATGCCGCTGTCACCGGCGTTAAAATCTGGCAAAAGCTGGCTGCCAGCAAAAAGAGTCAGCTGCGACAGATTTCCCTTACAGCGCCTTCAAGCGGCTTTATCATCCTCGCCAAACCGGGCATGAATAAAACCATTATAAAAGAACTACAGGACTCCCTACTGGCCTTTAATAAAACAATCGCTGCAAAAACTTATCTGTTTAACGGCTTCCAACTGCTCAAAGAAAACGACATGAGATCATTGGATATTCATGCAAAAATTTTTGAATAAGCCGATATAAACTTAGTCTATGTTTTTACTGTTTATAAGAAAATCTCTGCGACTCAAACTTATTCTGGCAAGCGTAATAATTGAACTGATTATGCTCAGCATTCTGCTGAGCAACAGCCTGAGAATTATTAATACCACCATCGAGCAGCAATCCACCATTCGCACAAACTCAATCACTCCTTTATTAGACTCGGCACTGAGCATCTCTTTATTTGAGCGCGATTCGGCAACACTCTCCGAATTACTCGATAAGCTGGTTCATTCAGACAACAGTGAGTTTACTTATATCAGCGTTTTCGATGACCGGCATGATTTGTACGCATCGGCCAAAGCTAAAAACCAGCGCCTGACAGATAACAAAAGCGACCATGCCGAAGTGCTGAACATAAGCGCACCATTAACCTTAGCCGGTGAAAAAGTCGGCCATATTCAGTACGGCCTGTCCATTCACTCTCTGTACCAATCAAAGCAAAGCTTGCTTAATCAAAGCCTGGTCATCGCAATCTTTGAAATTATCTTGAGCATTCTTTTGCTCGGACTAACCAGTTATTTTCTGACAAGACATATTGGCGTACTGCTTCGCGGCGCTGAAGACATTACCTCCGGCCATTATAATGTCAATATCCCGATAAAAACCCCCGATGAAGTTGGCCTGCTGGCGAATAGCTTTAATATCATGGCCAGAGCTGTGCAGGACCGGATGACAGAGCTTTCAGAATCCAGTCACGCCCTGAGTATTAAAACGGCTGAATTTGAGGCCATCTATAGTTCAATTGCCGATGGTGTTGTTTTTGTCGACGTTAACAGGGTCTGCGTCAGCGTCAACCCGGCCATACAGAAAATGTTTGGCTATCCGCTGGAAAAATTTCTTAACCGCAAACTCGATTTTCTCTATTTACATCAAGACGAATACGACCTGCAGGGAGAGATACGCTTCTCCAAACATTCTGCTGACCGGGACGATGCTTTTGAAGCCTCCTATGTGCGCAGTGATGGCAGCGTTTTTATTGGTGAGTTAACGGCCTCGCGCGTCCGGGATTATCAGGGTGATTTTTTAGGTTTCATTGGCATACTGCGCGACATAACCGAACGCAAACAAAACGAACACGAACTGATGGAAGCGAAAGAACGCGCCCTGGTAACACTTGAGTCCATTGGCGATGCGGTTATTACCACCGATGAAACGGGCATGGTCCAATACCTTAATCCTGTTGCTGAAAGCCTGACCGGATGGATAACAGACGAGGCAAAAGGCAGGCCATTGCCTGAGGTGTTTAATATTTATAATGAAAAAACAAACTTGCCTGTGGAAAACCCGGTGATACGTTGTTTACGCGAAAATATTATTATCGGCCTCGCTAATCACACCGTGCTGATTAATAAAAGCGGTGAAAAATTTGCCATCGAAGACTCTGCTGCGCCGATAAGAAACAGACAGGGTAATATCTTAGGTGTCATCCTGGTATTTCATGATGTCAGCAAAGCCAGAAGCATGGCAGAGCAACTGTCATGGCAGGCAAGCCATGATGCACTGACCGGGCTGATAAACCGTATCGAGTTTGAAATGCGTCTTAGCACGCTGCTTGAAGCCGGAAATGCCAGAGAGCAGCACGCTTTACTCTATCTGGACCTCGATCAGTTCAAGGTTGTTAATGACACCTGTGGCCATATAGCCGGTGATGAACTGCTGAAGCAACTGGCCATGGTCTTCTCCACACACATCCGAGACAACGATACGCTGGCCAGATTAGGTGGCGATGAGTTCGGTATACTGCTGCAAAACTGCCCGACAAAACGCGCATTGAAAATCGCCGATGACATTATTAATGAACTTACTCAGTTCAGGTTTTCGTGGTATGACAAAGCCTTTGTCACCGGCGTTAGCATTGGACTTGTTCCCTTTAATAAAACCGATAACGAAACCATCACTAGCTTGATGAGTGCTGCTGATGTGGCCTGTTATGCAGCCAAAGATGCCGGCCGTAACCGGGTTCATGTTTACAAACTCGATGATGATGCCTTGATCCAGCGCCACGGTGAAATGCAGTGGGTATCGCAGATACAACACGCCTTGCAAGAAAACAAATTTGAGCTTTATTGCCAGCCCATCGTCAGCACCTCTGATCTTCAGAATGAACCTCACCACTTTGAAGTGCTTATCCGTTTGCGTGGCTCTGATGGAGCACTCATTTCCCCCATGTCCTTCCTGCCCGCAGCAGAAAGATATAACCTGATGCCGGATATTGACCGCTGGGTCATCACCACTGTGATTAATCAGATTAAAAAACACCCGCTGACACGCGGCTCAATGATTGCCATTAATCTCTCCGGCAATTCCCTGAGTAATGAAAACTTTCTTAATTTTGTTATCGGCCAGTTTGTGGATAAAAGCATCGATGCCAGCCAGTTTTGTTTTGAAATTACCGAAACAGCAGCGATAGGCAATTTAAGCCATGTCACTTCTTTTATTTCGATATTACAGAATCTTGGCTGCCAGTTTTCGCTGGATGATTTTGGAAGCGGCCTGTCTTCTTTTACCTATCTTAAAAACCTGGATGTCGACTATTTAAAAATAGACGGGGCCTTTGTTAAAGATTTGATTAACAACCCGATAGATAAGGCCATGGTAGAGGCGATTAACCGGATTGGCCATATCATGAATATTAAAACCATTGCGGAATTTGTTGAAGACAAAGCGACTTATAATGCGCTCGTTGAAATCGGCCTTGATTATGCTCAGGGTTATTATTTTTCAGAACCCTTCCCGTTCTCCGAGCTCAAATCAATAAAAAACCAGCTAATCAATATCGAGCGTTAGTTTTTCTGCTGTGCTGACTGAATAATCTGGCTGGTAGAACAGCCATCTCTTAACGATAAGATTTCAACACTGCCACCATTGGCCAGCACACACTGCGCTCCGGCAATCTCCTGCACTTTATAATCACCGCCTTTAACCAGCAAATCCGGTAACACTTCACAGATCAATTTTTCAGGCGTGTCTTCTGAAAAAGACACAACCCAGTCGACCGCGCCCAAAGCCGCCAGCACTTCCATGCGCTGATGCAAACTATTAATAGGCCGTGAGTCACCTTTTAAGCGTTTTACCGAAGCATCATCGTTCACCGCCACAATCAGGCGGTCACCCCTGGCCACCGCTTCAGACAGATACTGCACGTGACCGGCATGCAGAATATCAAAACAGCCATTTGTCATGACAACACGCTGGCCGCTGTTTCTACTGAACTGCACGGCTCGTTTGAGTTCTTCAAGGCTGACAATTTTTTGATGAAAATCCAGCTGGAAAGCATCACTGGCAGCGCGTTTAAGCTCATCAGAATTGACACAAGCAGCGCCCAGCCGGCCGACGACAATACCGGCGGCCATATTAGACAGTAAAGCCGCCGATTCAAAATCAGCACCGGCGGCTAATGAGGCAGCCAGCACACCGATGACAGTATCACCGGCACCGGTCACATCATAAACTTCCCTGGCTTTTGTAGGAAAGCTGACAGTCTCTTTATCACATTGCAAAAGAGTCATGCCTCTTTCACTGCGGGTGACTAATAACGCATTCAGATCCAGCTTTTTTAATAAGACTTCAGCTTTTTGCTGCAATTCATCATCACTGGCACAATGACCAACTATGGTTTCAAACTCTGACAGGTTGGGCGTTAATAAACTCGCGCCTGAATACTTTTCAAAGTTATGCCCCTTAGGGTCCACTAAAACAAAAACACCGGCTTTGTTTGCCGCCTCAATCAGCGGCCTGACGTTTGCCAGACAACCTTTATTGTAATCGGATAATACCAGCACATTAAAGTCCTTGATATTATCCACTACAGCCTGTTGCAGCCCGCTGACATCGAGGGCGGTTTCGCTGTCTTCAAAATCAAGCCGGATTAACTGCTGATGCCGGCTAAGCACACGAAGTTTTGTAATGGTTTTGTAATTGTCATGAGTAATGAACTGCTGCTGGATACCTTTTTCATCTAACAGTGCCGATAAAATAGCGGCCGCCTCATCATCGCCGACAATACCGGCAAGCGTCACCGATGCACCGAGTGAGGCAATATTGAGTGCCACATTCGCCGCACCACCGGCACGATCAACAGCTTGCTTAATATTGACTATCGGCACAGGTGCTTCGGGTGAAACACGACTGGAGTCGCCGCTCCAGTATCGATCCAGCATGACATCACCGACGACTAAAACGCGTGCTTTGGAAAAATCAGGAATTGTAACTGACATGTTTTTATCCGGCCTTATTTAACTTATATTTTATTCGTTTGCAGTGCTACACAAAATTTTTAAGCTAACAGCTGTTATTTTTCTGTGTGGTTAATCTGAGCTGACAGCTTTTGCTGTTGCAATGTCCAGAGCACGGCGTATTTGTTGAAGGTATAAAGCGCTATATGCGTTGCTAAAATCAAGCCTCTGAAACCATCCAGAAAACCCAGTTTAAATACATAACCCACCAGAAAACTCCAGCTGCTATTAATGATAGCTTTGCGCCATGAAGCCTTCTTGCCCTGCTCAAAACGTTCGACACCCCATAACCAGGCATAGTCCGTATATTTTTCCATCGCGTGTTTTAAATTACGGTGAGTGAAATGTAACAGCCGCTCATTTAATAAGCCAATGTGGCCGGACGACAGCAGCACTTTTTCATGCACCGCCACATCGCTAAATGTTGCCAGCTCTCGCCTGAAAAGCCGTAACGGCGCCCGGCCATTATGGCCAAAGTCGATGCGTTTGTCGTAGATCATCACCTGCCATGGAATACAGAAACCGGTTTCAACCGGGTTTGCCGAAATTTGTTTATCAATTTCATTTTTTAATGCCGCTGTTACCTGCTCATCGGCATCAATTGATAAAACCCATTCGTATTGCGCTTTATCTAAGGCTCTTTGTTTTTGTTTGCCGTATCCGGGCCAGTCTGTAACGAATACTTTATCGCTGTATTTTTTTGCCAGATCAATCGTGCCATCAGTACTGCCATTATCCAGCACAATTATTTCGTCTGCCCAGCCAGCTACCGAAGACAGGCAAGCCTCTATTCTGTCCGCCTCATTGTATGCAATCACAATAACAGAGAGTTTTTCATTACGCACAATACTGTGTTCGCTGTTTTTTTGTTTTGTCCGGTACATCAGCGCAAAGAACAAAGCCAGATAAAAAGCATAAAAGCCGGTGGAAAGTGTGCGTTCAAAGATAGCTTCACTGACCGCATAGCCTGTGAAACTCACTACCAGCACCAGGCCGGCTAACGCATAAGCCTGGACTTCTTTATCCGGAAAAAAAACAAAGCGACGAAACATATCAAGGGGTATTAGCAGAAAATACAACAATGCAAGCAGCATTATTAAGCCACCGTTAGCCATCGCTGAAAAGAACTGGTTATGCGGATGGTTCCACGATACCGCACTGCTGTCTATCTTTCCCTGATCAACATATTGTTGCGCAGCATCGATATAATGCCCCCAGCCAGCACCGGCTAGCGGCTGCTGGCTGAATAACAGCCAGCTTGCCTGCCACATCTGCAGCCGGGTTTCTACTGAAACGGTTTTATCCCGGCCATCAGCGTATTTTTCAACAATCGGCGCAGCATGCTGCACATCGGTAAACAGGTAAGCCGAGCTTAGGTAAACAAAGGCCGGTACGGTAATAATAAAAACAGCAAACAGCATCAATACTTTTCTTGGCATATGGCTTTTATATCGCCAGAACATCAGCAGCATTAACACCGGCACAACAACCCAAATGCCTTTAAATTTAGACAATATGACCGCTGTTAGACCCAGTGAAAATATAATAATAAAAGCCAGGATATATTTCTTGTCCCATTTTTTGACGGTGGAACCAACAACCAGCAACATAAAAGACATTGTTAATGCAATATCAGCAAACAGTATCGGGTGTGTTGCACCGCTTGCACGGCCATTCCATTCTTCAAACACACTGCCCCACTGACTTTCGTAGATTGCCATTATGCCGCAGAGCACAACCCCAAAAAACAGCCCCCACCAGACCAGCTGGGGCCTTAATAAAAACCGTTTGAACAGAAAATAAAGCGGAATCACCATCAGCAAGATCAGAAAATTATTTATTTTTTGCCATGCCAGGTCATTAAATCCCCCGAGATAGGCTGTTAGCATGGCCGCTAAAAAAATCAGCAGGCTGCAAAAGAACAATAACTTTTCTTCGCGGATATTATTTCTCTTTGCATAAAGAAAAACAAAAACAATAAGCGAGAGCAAAGCCAGCCCGCCAAATAAATTAGGCCCGGCATCAGGCAGCGTGACAACAACAACAGGGTATAAAAAAACAGCAAAATGAACGATATGACTGATAAACGACTGGGTTAAGGCTAACGGCTTATTCATTTAAACAAATCTTAAAAATTAATGTTATTTAATGCGTTTATAAAGTGTGCCGCAATAAGGGCATTTTGCCTCCGTCGCATTATCCAGTGCTATATAGACTCTCGGGTGTGAGTTCCAGAGGCTGGTTCCGGGTAAGGGACAATGTATCGGCAGCTCTGCTTCTGTGACTTCATAGACAGTTTGAGAACATGATTCTTTAAGGTTGCTCTCTGCGGCAGTATCTGGACTTGGCATTATCTTCCCCTTTTTATATTTATCATAGCTGAATATTCAGGGCGCCTTTACAACGCCCTGATTTTTTATTTAACGGCTGTTAACCAGTCGTTATGTTTTTCTACTCGGCCGTGCACCACATCAAAGTACATGCTTTGTAATTTTTCTGTAATCGGGCCCCGACCACCGGCTCCAATTTGTCGGCCATCGAGTTCACGAATCGGCGTTACTTCTGCTGCGGTTCCGGTAAAGAAGGCTTCATCTGCAATATAGACCTCGTCGCGGGTAATGCGTTTTTCTACCACCGGCACACCTATTTCCGCAGCCAGTGTAAAAATAGTGTTTCTGGTTATGCCGTTTAATGCCGAGGTTAAATCCGGTGTATAAATCACATTGTCGTGCACCAGAAAAATATTCTCACCGCTGCCTTCTGCCACATAACCTTCATTATCTAATAACAGCGCCTCATCGCAACCACAGGCCATCGCTTCCTGTAAGGCCAGCATAGAGTTAATGTAATGACCGTTTGCTTTGGCTTTACACATGCTGATATTGACATGGTGACGGGTATAAGACGATGTGCGTATTTTAATGCCTTTTTCCAGTGCATCAGCCCCCAGATAGGCACCCCATTCCCAGGCCGCTATCATGACATGGGTTTTTAAATTATCCGCGCGCAGCCCCATGCCTTCTGATCCGTAAAAAACCATCGGCCGTAAGTACGCCGTATTCAGATTATTCTGGCTGACAACATCCAGCTGAGCCTGGTTGACTGTGTCTTTATCAAAAGGCATCGGCATATTCATAATATGCGCAGAGTCAAATAAACGGCGGGTATGGGCGTCAAGGCGGAAAATAGCCGCTCCCTGATCCGTTTGGTAGGCGCGCACGCCTTCAAAGACACCCATGCCATAATGCAGAGTGTGCGTTAGCACATGAACCTTAGCCTCACGCCAGGGAACCATTTCGCCATCTAACCAGATAACACCATCGCGATCAGCCATGGTCGACATATTACTTACTCCAATTGTTCTATTATTTGTCATACCGTTACCGATAATAAACTGCTAACGGATCTATAATTCTTCTTTCAATACGTCAAGCCAGATTCGCTTGATTTTATCCCGGCATTGACCAATTTCTGCCGGATCAAACAGCAAGGATGCTTCATCGAGTGCTCTTTGGTGTGTCAGATTACGATAATGCCGGTAACAGGCTATTAGTGTATCTGCTCTTTCCCGTTGCCAACAAGAAAAATCGGCCAATAGCTCGATTAATTCTATCGTCGATGAACAATTCAGAATCTTCGGTTTTTTATTCGCCACGGACAGCACCGCGAACTGCACAATAAACTCGATATCAACCAGACCGCCTCTGTCCTGTTTGAGCTGAAACAGCTCTGAATCAGCCTCACTTCCAAGATGTTGCCGCATTTTGGCGCGCATTTCCCGCACCTCATTGAGCAATTTATCCTGATCTCTGGCCAGAGATAAAACTGAGCGCCTGATTCTATCAAATTCAGAGCTGATTTGGGTGTTTGTGACCACGATTCTTGCTCTTAATAAAGCCTGATGCTCCCATGTCCAGGCCTGATTCTGCTGATATTGTTCAAACGACTTCAAACTGCTGACCAGCAAACCTTTCGCACCATCGGGCCTGAGCCGTGTATCCACCTCATAGAGCCGCCCGGCATTGGTATATGAAGATAAGATATGGATAATGCGCTGGGTCATTTTGGCAAAGAAGACGCTGTTATCAACCGATCGCCTGCCATCGGTCATCTGCTCATTGCCGATACTGTCATGCAAAAAAACAATATCCAGATCGGAGTTATAACCCAGCTCCTGCCCACCCAGCTTGCCATAGGCAACGATAGCCAGCTGCGGGTAATACACGCCTGAATCGGTCTGACACAGTGGCCGGCCGAATTTTTCTGTGGTATCCAGCCAGGCCATTTGATAGACACGATGCAATATTAATTCGGCCAGCCGTGAAAGCTGGGAGCTGATTTCAAAAACATCCAGATCACCGGCGATATCCAGCGCTGCGATATGCAATATCTGGCTGTGTTTAAAATGTCGCAGCACATCCATTTGCTGCTCAAGGTCATCTTCATCATAACGACTGGCCGCAATGTCCAGCTGTTGTTCCAGCTCTATGCTGTCGGGTAAATGATAAAGCTGCGACGGGTCGAGTAAGTCATCGAGCAACAGGGGGTAACGCGTCAGCAACTTGGTGACTAAAACACTTGCGGAGCAAAGCCGGATTAATTGTGACAGTGCCATCGGGTATTCAATCAGCAGCGCCAGATAGACACTGCGCTTTAATACCGCATTGACAACTTCCAGAACCCGCTGCAGCACTTGCTCAGGTTTGTTTTGCTGCTCGATAGAAGCCAGAATCATGGGCATTAACTGATCCAGTCGTTTTCTTGCCGCATCACCAATATGGTGAATAACTTTCGACGCCGCAAATGCTGTCACCTGTTGCCAGATCTCTCTGGCCTGATAGAAACCGTTTTCTGTAAGGCGTTCCAGCGCGGTCTCCTGGTCGAGCTGGCCGACCCATAGCGCATGATAAAAATTATCTTCTTCACTCGCCTCGTTTGCGCCCAGCTGCGGCGACTCAAATACCATTTCAAAATAACCGTGTACACGTTTTCTGTGATGCCAGGTCAGTGCCAGCAAGGATGGCCAGTCTTCGATCTGCATAGCCATGCAGATTCTGGCCTGAGTGATCTCATCCGAAGGTAATAAATGCGTCTGTTCATCCGCCAGCATCTGCAGACGGTTTTCAAGTCGCCTTAAATACTCGTAGCTTTCCAGTAAATGTAAAACCGTTTGCGCCGGCAGGTCATGGTGTTCGACTAACAGGCTCAGCACATCAACAATGCCCCTGATCTGCAGCTCAGGTTCACGGCCACCGCGTATTAATTGAAAGGTCTGGCCGATGAATTCGATTTCACGGATGCCGCCTTCACCGAGCTTGATATTATGTTGCAAGCCCTTACGGTTGATTTCATTTTCAATCAGTGCTTTCATTTTACGAATCGAAGCAAAGGCGCCAAAATCAAGGTAACGGCGAAAGACAAAGGGTTTGAGTATTTGCGACAGTTCTTTTATATCGTCATCATCACCATAGATAACCCGGGCCTTGATCATCGCATAACGTTCCCAGCTGCGGCCCTGTGTCTGGTAATAATTTTCAAGCCCGGCAAAACTCATGGCCAGCGGCCCGCTGTCGCCAAAAGGTCGCAGCCTTGTATCAACCCTGAAGACAAAACCATCGACCGTGGTTTTGTTTAGCATGGTGATAAAACGCTGGAATAAACGGGTGAAAAACTCACTGTTCTCAAGCGTGCGCTTGCCGCGTGTTTGACCTTGTTCCGCATAAGCAAAAATAAGATCAATATCAGAGGAAAAATTTAATTCATAGGCACCGAGCTTGCCCATGCCCATGACAACAGGACGAAGAGCGGCGCCCTGGTTATTTTGTGGCACACCCACTTTTTCACAACTGTCCTGGTATAAAAATTCCAGCGTCACTTTTATACAGGCATCCGCTAACCAGCTGAGCTCCAGCAAAGTTTGCCGGGTTGAAGCCGAGCCATCAAGGTCACGCCAGGCAATTCGAATCATTTCATACTGGCGAAATTGCCTGAGCACCTCCATCAGCTGATGATCGTCTCTGATCTCGCTGAAGTGTGACGCCAGGCGCTGCTGGTAGTCTTCTGCGCTGCGTGTTTTCTCAAATGCGTTTTCGTCGAGCAGGGCTTTGGCAATCGCTGGGCGCTGGATAATTTGTCGGGCGATATAATCACTGCATGAAAATATGTATAACAGACTATCGGCATCAGGTAAGTCATCAGCCTGAAGCTGCTCGCGCTGACAGGCATCCAGCCACTGAGACCAGTATATAGTTAATGGCTCGTGTAATATCTGCGGGTATTTTTCGAGTGACTGATTCATCTCATTAACAGGCAATGATCAAGCCCGGTTATAAAATAATAAATAACCGGATGCTAAAACAGCTCTATATCATCCTCGGTGGCGGCTGCATTGTGTTTCTTTTCGGCCATCGCATGCAGGACTTCTATAATGGCTTTTCCTGAAAGAATAGCATCGAACATTTCTTTATCTTCTTCCATGGTATAGGCATTTCGAACATCTGCCTGTAACTGTTTCCAGGCATCGGCTGAATTGAGTTTCTGCTCATCCCCGATCAGGTCTGTCAGGCTTGTCATGCTGTTACGCACATGGCTCAGGCGCTGCACCAGCTTATCGTAAAACTGAAAAGCTATAATCGCCTTTTGCATTTCACCACTCAGGTTATTGCATTTTTCTGTCACTTCTTTATGCAAAAGCGGGTCAATATTGCTAAATTGTGCGAATGACTGAATCGCCTCACTGATGGCATTAATGCCTTCAGACATTGAAGTAAAAGAATCCGCCAGCACATCGATAGAGTCATCGCCATCACTCATGCTGTATTCGATCTGGGCAGTTGCCAGATTTAACATAACGATCGTTTCGCGTACCTGACTCCAGTCAGTGTCAGACAGTTTCGATGGGATCTGATTAGATATTTTCTGGATATATTTATCCGTCATGAGCACATTTTTCCTTAATATACATTAAAAAACAATCACTCAAAGTATAGCCGCTATTTACTTATTGCGCTGAAACGGGGCGCACCATTGAAGCGGCTTTTTTCGCCTTGTTTCGCGCCACTTCTACCTGCTCATCAACAGCTAATGCAACCCCCATCCGGCGATTAGTAAACGACTCTGGCTTGCCAAACAGGCGTATTTCTGTTTTTTTCTCCAGCAAAGCCTGCTCAACATTTTCAAAGGCGATTGCTTTTTCATCCAGCCCGCCGTAGATCACCGCGCTGGCACCGTGATCACGCAAACTTGTGTCCACCGGCAAGCCTAGAATAGCCCGCGCATGCAATGCAAATTCGCTTTGCCATTGGGTCATTAAGGTTACCAGTCCAGTGTCATGCGGGCGCGGGCTCACCTCACTGAAATAGACATCATCGCCTTTGATAAATAATTCAACACCGAAGATGCCGCGACCACCCAGATTAGAAGTGACCTTTGCGGCCATATCCTGTGCTTTTTGTAGCACGCTTGGCTTCATGGCCTGTGGCTGCCAGCTTTCGACGTAATCCCCTTTTTCCTGCCGATGACCGATTGGCTCGCAGAAATGGGTGATCACTTTTGCCTCTGCGTTTAACGAGCGCACTGTTAACAGGGTAATTTCATAATCAAAATCAACCACCGCCTCAACAATCACCCGACCACGGTTAACCCGGCCCCCACTGATAGCATATTGCCAGGCGGATTTTACATCGGCCGCGGCATTGATACGCGACTGACCTTTGCCTGATGACGACATCACCGGTTTAATAATACAGGGATAACCGACGCCATTATCGATAGCCGCTTGCAGCGCTTCCAGACTATCGGCAAAGGCATAAGCCGAGGTTTGCAGCGCCAGCTCTTCGGCGGCTAATCGGCGTATGCCTTCACGGTTCATGGTTAACTGAGTGGCCCGCGCGGTTGGAATAATTTCAGTCAGGCCTTCGGCCTCTATCTCTGCCAGCATGTCGGTTGCAATGGCTTCGATTTCAGGCACAACCATGTCGGGCCTTACTTCTTCAATCAGTTTCCTTAACTCGGCACCATCAGCCATATTGATGGTATAGGCCCGGTGAGCAAGTTGCTGTCCCGGCGCATTGTCATAGCGATCCACGGCGATGACTTCCACGCCCAGACGTTGCAGCGCAATAATGACTTCTTTGCCCAGCTCACCGCTACCCAGCAACATCACTTTGGTAGCAGAGGGGCTTAATGGTGTGCCTAATTTCACTTAGCTAAAAATCCCTTTAAGCGCGAAGAAGAATAAAATCGCCAGAATACCACCGGCTGGTAAAGTAATAATCCAGGACATAAAGATATTGCGGATCACCGTCAGATTCAGTGCCGCCATGCCGCGTGCCAGACCGACACCTAATACGGCACCCACCAGCGTGTGCGTGGTAGAAATCGGCAGGCCAGTACCCGAAGCCAGCACAACGGTTGTTGCGGCTGCCAGTTCGGCTGCAAAACCCCGGCTTGGTGTCAGCTCAGTGATTTTTTTACCCACCGTTGCCATTACCTTATGGCCATACATCATCAGTCCCGTGACGATACCGGCACCGCCGATCAACAGCACCCAGATTGGTAAAACGGATTTCTGACCGATGCCACCCTCACTACCAACAATACTGACCACTGCCGCTACGGGCCCTACTGCATTGGCAACATCATTTGAACCATGAGCGAATGCCATGGCACAGGCGGTGACAATCATCAGCACGCCAAAAACTTTTTCTACACTGGCATAATGAAAGCTTCTATTTAATGACTGATCAAACTCGATACGATTAATAAAATATTTACCCACCGCCATAATGAGCAGGCCGATAACCACTGCGTAGCTGTAGTTTTCTATTGCCGTGGTTTCCAGACCAATATGCTTGAGGCCTTTGACTAAGGTCACCAGTGAGATCATAAAACCGGCCATAAAGATATAAATAGGCACGTACTTTTTGGCATTATCAAACGGATTTTCAGTATCTAAAATCAGCTTTTGCACACTCCTGAAAATGGCAAACGCGATAACACCCGCCAGTAAAGGTGAGATCACCCAGCTTGCAACGATAAAACCAACTTTACCCCAGTTCACCGCGTGGATACCGATACCTACGATAGCAAAACCTACAATCGCACCAATAATAGAATGCGTTGTTGAAACCGGCCATCCTTTATGTGAGGCAATCAGTAACCAGCAACCTGCGGCCAATAATGCAGCCAGCATACCGTAGACTAATAATTCCGGTGTTGCTGCCAGACCACCCGCATCAATAATGCCTTTACGAATGGTTTTGGTCACCTGGCCGCCTGCCAGCACCGCGCCGGCAAATTCAAAAATGGCAGCAATGAGAATCGCTTGTTTAATGGTTAACGCTTTTGAACCGACAGAGGTTGCCATGGCATTAGCGACGTCATTCGCACCAATACCCCAGGCCATAAATAAACCGAATACGCCGGCCAGAATTAAAAATAATGACGCATTTTCTATAATAATTTCCACAATCGTTTACCCCGCCTTATCTGGCTAACAATAACTGCAAACGACTGCCTACTCGTTGCGACTGATCTGCCACATCTCCGGTGGCTTCTATTACTTTGTACATAAACATGGCCTCTAATGGCGGCATGTCATTTTCTATCTCAAATAATTTTAAGCGGATTTTGCGTTGTATCTTATCGGTATCGGCTTCTATTTTATCCAGCGTCTTAATCATTTTCTGAACCAGTTTGACTTCGGTACCACGAAAGCCTGTTTCAACCAGCTCATCAAGTTCATCAATAGTCACTTTTGCCTGGGCACTGGCATCGACACAACGCTGCACAAATTTTAAATAATCATTTGCAATTTGTTTAGGCAACACCATTTTACGGCCCAGAATAAGACCGGCCACATCTTTTGCTTTGTTGGCAACGCTGTCCTGTATCGTTAATATTTCCAGTAAGTCCCGGCGAGACACCTGCATAAACAGACCTTTTGGCAGGTTCAGTCGCAGCTCTTTTTTCAGCACATCGGCTTCGTTTTCAAGGGCTGATATTTTCTGCTGGGTTTTTTCTACCTTTTTCCAGTCTTCTGCCAAAACCGCTTCAAAGAATGGTACTAATAAAGACACACATTCATGGACTTTTTCCATGTGCATTTGCATCGGTTTTACAGGAGAGTTCCCGAAAATCCCCGACATATAATTACTGACAGCCATAACACCCTCTCAGGTTTTTAATAATTAAATTTAGTGTTTATAAAAAAGCCTGAGGATTTATCAGGCTTAAAGTTTTATTTTTCGAGCTGAGAGACATCTCTCACCGCGCCACGCGACGCACTGGTGGTCATTGCCGCATAAGCTTTTAAAGCATTGCTGACTACGCGATCACGATTAAGCGGTTTCCAGCCGGCCGTGCCTTTTGCATCCATTGCCTGACGACGTTTTTGTAACTCATCATCACTAATCGACAGATTTATCGTGCGATTCGGAATATCAATATCTATCGTATCGCCTTCTATCACTAAACCAATCGCACCGCCTTCAGCAGCTTCGGGTGAAGCATGACCAATTGACAGCCCCGAGGTGCCGCCTGAAAAACGCCCGTCTGTGATTAACGCACAGGCTTTACCCAGACCTTTTGATTTGAGGTAAGTTGTGGGATACAACATCTCCTGCATGCCCGGTCCGCCGCGTGGCCCTTCGTAGCGAATCACCACTACATCGCCGGCTTTGATCTTGTCACCGAGAATGGCTTCAACCGCCGCATCCTGGCTTTCAAAAATCCGCGCCGGGCCACTGAACTTGAGAATGCTTGCATCCACACCGGCTGTTTTTACCACACAACCGTCCAGTGCTATGTTGCCGTATAAAACCGCCAGACCACCGTCTTTGCTATAGGCATGCTCGATATCACGGATACAGCCATTATCCAGGCTCATGTCCAGACTCGGCCAGCGCTTGCTCTGACTGAACGCTGTTTGAGTCGGCACATTACCAGGGCCGGCCATAAAGAATGTTTTCACAGCTTCGTCTTTACTGCGTCGAATATCATATTTATCCAGCGCGTCGAGTAATGTCTTACTGTGAACCATGCTGACGCCGGTATTTAACAAACCACCGCGTTCCAGCTCGCCCAGTAAACGCATCACGCCGCCGGCACGATGCACATCTTCCATATGGTACTGCTGAGTAGACGGTGCGACTTTACTTAAATGCGGTATCTTACGCGACAGACGATCGATATCATCCATGGTGAAATTGACTTCGCCTTCCTGCGCCGCTGCCAGTAAATGTAAAATAGTATTGGTGGAGCCGCCCATGGCGATATCCACACACATCGCATTTTCAAAGGCTTCGAAGCTGGCAATGCTGCGCGGTAAAACCGATGCATCGTCCTCTTCGTAATAGCGTTTGGCCAGATCAACAATACGCCGGCCGGCACTCAGAAATAGTTCTTCACGATCAGCATGCGTGGCCAGCATTGATCCATTACCCGGTAACGATAAACCCAGCGCTTCGGTCAGGCAGTTCATTGAATTGGCCGTAAACATGCCCGAGCATGAGCCACAGGTAGGACAGGCTGAACGTTCCATGGTCATTACGTTCTCATCACTGGCCGCCGGGTCAGCCGCTGAGACCATGGCATCGACCAGATCAAGGTGCACTTCCTGGCCATCTATAACAGCCTTGCCTGATTCCATCGGCCCACCGGATACAAAAATCACCGGGATATTTAAGCGCATTGCCGCATTGAGCATGCCCGGTGTGATTTTGTCACAGTTTGAAATGCAGACAATCGCATCGGCGCAATGCGCGTTGACCATGTATTCAACCGCATCGGTAATAATTTCACGCGACGGTAATGAATACAACATGCCGCCATGACCCATCGCAATGCCGTCATCAACCGCGATGGTATTAAATTCTTTGGCAATGCCGCCGGCCTTCTCGATCTCACGAGCTACCAGCTGACCCATGTCTTTTAAGTGCACATGACCGGGAACAAACTGCGTAAACGAGTTAGCAATGGCAATGATCGGTTTGTCAAAATCACCATCTTTCATGCCAGTGGCACGCCATAATGCGCGAGCGCCAGCCATGTTACGACCATGAGTAGTAGTTCGTGAACGGTATTCGGGCATGTTAATCCTCGGTGACTCTTTATATACAGATGGCGTATTGTAAAGTTTGCGTCGCAAATCACAAAACTTTTCCAACAAATAAGTGTTTTATTTAGCCTTGACGAGCTTGCCGCTCTATAATAATTCTATTAATATTGTATTATTAATTGATTTGATCAATACATCTAATAACAGGCTCAGCCGGAAAACACACCATGACGCTAACTGAATTACGCTACATTGTCGCCGTTGCACGCGAAAAACATTTCGGCCGCGCCGCCAAGAGCTGCTTTGTCACCCAGCCCACTTTAAGCCTGGGCATAAAAAAACTCGAAGACGAGTTAGACACCACTTTATTTGAACGCGGTGCTAAAAACGAAGTCAGGACAACCGCAACCGGCGACAGGGTCATTAATCAGGCGCAAAAAGTACTGGAAGAAGCCGATGCCATTAAAACCATTGTTGAATTCAATTCTGACCCGCTGGTCGGCTCTTTGCGCCTCGGTGTTATTTACAGCATCGCGCCGTATTTATTACCGAAGCTAATTCCTAATATTCATCACGATGCGCCGAATATGCCCTTGCTGATTGAAGAAAACTATACCGCGGTATTACTCGAACAACTCAAGCAGGGCAAACTCGATGCTATAGTCATCGCTCTGCCTTTTAATGAACCGGGCGTGGTGACTCAGGCACTGTATGATGAGCCCTTTGTGGTGGCCACTCCACGGCAGCACAAATGGTGCAGCAAACAACAAATCAAACCCAAAGAACTGGTCAATGAAAATTTATTATTATTAGGCCCGGGCCACTGCTTTAGAGACCAGGTGCTTAAAATTTGCCCGGAATACAACCAACAGTCACCTAACTCTATGCAAGACACCCTACAGGGCAGCTCTCTTGAAACCATGGCGCATATGGTGGCGACCGGCGTCGGTGTGACTGTGCTGCCCTGCTCATCCGCTGCCAGCCATGTTCACGCAGAATTACTGAGCATGATTCCCTTTAGCCAGCCCGAACCCTACCGCCGGGTAGCACTGGCCTGGCGAAAAACCTATCCCCGGGCCGAGGCCATCGAAGCCCTGCGCCAGGCGATTCTTAATTCTGAAGTGCCCTGTGTTACAAAATTACCGGATGCAGAAAGCCAGGCTTATTGATCACATCCTGACAATGACTGTCTATACTTCTGAATAGGCTTCTTTTTTCAGGATCTAATGAGATGGAATGTGTCACCGATACCCACCAAAAAGCACTGTCGATTAATCTGCACAAAGGCCAGTATGGCACCATTGCAGAAATCGGTGCAGGACAGGAAACTGCAAACTGGTTTTTTCGCGTCGGAGGCGCGGCAGGCACCATCGCCAAAGCCATCTCCGCTTATGATATGCAGTTCAGTGACTCTATCTATGGAAAATCGCCG
>JAOUKT010000147.1 GCA_029882395.1 Gammaproteobacteria bacterium | reverse complement strand
CTGGTGATGATTTTATTAGCTATAGCTATGCCACTAACGTTGACAAGTTCGATCTGGATGATCCGGGTACTGATTTAGAGCTTCATTTAAACGGCTTGATTCGGAAAATTTCCGGACGCCAGGCCGTTATGAAAGCGGATCGTTTTATTAAGCCTGACTTTAATCTGATGTCACCCATCCTGATGGATACGATCACAAATGCAAAAATGTTTGAGGCTTCATCGCAACGTGATGGTAACGACACCACGATGACGGGTGATCTCGGTCGGGTGAAAGGCGTGGGTTCCTGGGATACCAATGCGCCCAGTGTAGATTTGGGTGATGAGCGTTTGCTAATGGGTAAGCGTGGTTCAATGGGTTATTCCATTGTTAAGCCATTTGTAACCGGGCAGCCCTTTGAGGCGGTTGATGCCAGTGGTAAAGCGACGGGTCAGAAACAGGCCTACGGTGAAGAGTTTAGCTCGATTAAAGTGCCGGCACCTATCCGCAATCGTCTGACTTCAATTATTGTTTACAGCGCCACTGCTCGCGCAGCCGTATAAGCACTGATTGACCTTTTCCCTGTTAAAGGGGAAAGGGTCAGCCTTTAAATTTACTGGAGACGATTATGTCTAAAGTTCCATTTCATAACCCCAAAAAACATGCGGTACATATTGGTCTTGTTACTGTAATGCCTGGTGGTACTCGTGATGTTGACCCGCGTGATATTCCTGATTACAAAGCCGAGCAACCCGCTGCTGAAGCCGTTACATCGGTTCTTGATTTACTTGATCTGTCGATACCAAAAATTACGGCCTATCTTCCAGAAGTGAGTTCTGAAGAGCTTTCTGAGCTCAGAGACGCTGAAACAAAAGGCAATACCCGTATTGGTGTTATTAGTGCTATTGATGCTGAGATTCTAAAGCGCTCATCGAGCGAACTGGATAAGACGGATCTTGATTCATTCATTAAATCATTGCCTGAAAAGAGCGTTGCTGAGCTGGCTGAGCTGGCTGACTTACATGCCAATGACCAGGATACGGCGGCCGCTATTCAGGCTGAGTTTGATACTCGTAACGAAACGCTGAGGGTCTTTGTGGAATCGTTACCTGATTTTGAAGTGAAAGACCTGGAAGAGTTGCGCAATGAATATGCCGATCATCCTGCTTATGTTGACGCTATTAATGCAGAGATTGCTAAACAGGACGCGGCTGAATAATGGCTTTGTTTGAACAAGCCATAGAGACCACCCTCAAGCATGAGGGTGGTTATTCTGATGACCCTGCCGACCGCGGCGGGGCAACTCGTTATGGTATTTCTTTGCGTTTTCTGCAGTCTGAAAGTTACGACATTGATGGTGATGGCGATGTTGATGCTGATGATATTCGCTCGCTTACTCTCGATGGTGCTATTGATATCTATCGCGAAAAATTCTGGAATATAAATAATTACGATCAAATCAAAAGCCAGGCCGTGGCCACTAAGGTTTTTGATTTAACCGTGAACATGGGTGCAAAAAGAGCGGCTATTTTATTGCAGCGCGCTTTGCAGTCTTGTGGCTTTGATTTAAAGCATGACGGCAAGATTGGCCCTGCTACTTTTTTGGCCATTAACTCGGCTGATAATGATTCGTTGCTGGCTGCATATAGAAGCGAAGCGGCTGGATATTACCGTTTAATTACACAGAAAACACCTGACTTTGAAAGATTTATCAAAGGCTGGTTGAGAAGAGCGTATTCATGACGTTAAAAAATTCTATTTTATCTATCGTTGTTCTGGCTGTTGCTGTACTTCATGCCGGCCTTTTTTTCGATGTGAGTTTGTTTTCTAAAGATGAATGCCTGGCTGATAAAAATGCCAGCTTAAACCGGTCGATGATCGCCCGGTTTAAG
>JAOUKT010000087.1 GCA_029882395.1 Gammaproteobacteria bacterium | reverse complement strand
GGGCACGGCACTTGCATTGCAGCTCGCCAGGGCTGGCGCCAAAGTGTTGTTATGGGATATAGATACAGAGCTATTAGACAACATGCGGCGCGATGGTGTTAATCAGCGCTATATTCCGGGTGTTAAGTTGCATGAAAATATCACTATCGAGGCTTCGCTTGAAAAAGCCTGTCGTGCAGCTGATTTGAATTTAATCGTAATACCCAGCCATGTTTATCGTGAGTTTTTGAAAAAAATAAAACCCTTCCTGAACGAGAGCAGCAAAGTGGCCTGGGCGAGTAAAGGTCTGGAGCCAGACAGCGGTCTACTGTTGCATCAGGTTATCAATGAAGTGATTCCAGAGGTCTCACAAAAAGCCGTTATTTCAGGACCAACCTTTGCGGTCGAAGTGGCTGAAAACCTGCCGACGGCGGTGACCGTGGCGGCGTCCGATGAAACTTTTGCATTGCAGGTAGCGAGAACACTGCATTCTGACAAATTCAGGGCGTATACCAGTCACGATATTATCGGGGTTGAACTTGGCGGCGCATTAAAAAACGTTTTAGCCATTGCAACAGGGCTGTCGGACGGACTGGGTTTTGGCGCGAACTCAAGAGCGGCATTAATTACGCGCGGGCTGGCAGAAATTATGCGTCTGGGTCTTAAACTGGGCGGCGAAAAAGAGACGTTTATGGGCCTGGCGGGGCTGGGTGATTTGGTCTTGACCTGTACGGATGACAAATCGCGAAACCGCCGAATGGGCCTGAACCTGGCAGCCGGCCTGTCGGCCGAGGCATCAAAAGAGAAAATTGGTCAGTCTGTAGAAGGCGTGAGAACGGCAAAAGAGGCGCACTTAATGGCCGTTAAATATGCCATTGAGTGCCCCATCATCGAGCAGGTTTATAATATTCTTTACCACAATATGAAACCGGAAAAAGTGGTCAGTGATTTGCTGTCACGTGATTTACGCTCGGAAAGCGCTTAAAGCCGGCTCTAAAAGGACAGGCCGGCTCTGACACCTGCAAACACAACATCTGTGGGTGGTAAAAAGACGCCGTCAAAAGCATGGTATCGCACATAAGCTTTCAAATATAAAGCAGAATTGAAGTCGATTTTTACCCCGGCTGAAAAGTTGTAATCAACCTGATTATTATTGATTGGCGTGCCGCCTTCATCGTCACTGATGAGTTCTTCACCGAAATCGAAACCCGCTTCAATATTCAGGGCCAGATGGCTGGCCAGCTTAAAGTCCGTACCGGCAACAGCATGCAGAGCGACAAAGGTATCGTTTTGATCAGGCAATGCCACATAAACCACGCCGCCACCAAAATAGGGTTTGATACGGGCTTCATTAGCCGCGGCATACGTCACAAAGTGCACGCCGGATAAAGAGGCTGTGCCGTCTGTTTCGGCAATGCCTTCCATATAGGTCTGGCCATTGTATGCATCCAGGCTGAGGCCTGTGGCGCCAGCCTTTAGTGGCGAAATGATCATTAAAGAAAAGGCGGTTAAAACAGCAAGGTATTTTGTTATTTTCATTATGGTGTTTCCTTTATTTTAAATTGAGCCAATATAGTCAAGTTGACGCCAGGATTCATAGATCATCACAGCAACGGAATTTGACAAATTCATACTGCGTGAGCCGGGCAGCATAGGCAAGCGTAAGACCTGCTCCTTATCCAGAGATTGCAGCACTTCAGAAGGTAATCCCCTGGTTTCTGGCCCAAATAGCAAGACATCGTCTTTTAAAAACTGCACATCAGAAGGCCGTGTGCTGCCATGGGTCGAGCAGGCAAATAGGCGTTTGTCTTTGTGTTTGGCTAAAAAGTCAGGCAAGTCATCATAATGGGAGATTTTGGCCCATTCATGATAATCAAGCCCGGCGCGGCGCATGCGTTTATCATCAATTTCAAAGCCCAGTGGGTGGATTAAATGAAGCTGATAGCCCGTGTTGGCGCAGAGGCGGATAATATTGCCGGTGTTGGGCGGTATTTCAGGTTCAAATAAAGCAATATGCAACATTTTAATTAATAACTTCTGACGAAGATTGTCTCTTGGTGTAAATTACGGGTATTGTAAATGATTTGCAGAGCAGTGGTAGCGGTTTACTGAAGAGCGGTTGGATGGAATGGATAAAATGATAGAGGTTACATGTATTTAAAACATTTTGGACTGGAGCGCTCGCCCTTCAAAATTACCCCTGATACCAGCCTGTTTTATGAAGGCGGTAATCGAGGGGCTGCGCTTGAAGCCGTCAAATACGCCATTCTTCAGGGTGAAGGCATTATCAAGGTAGTCGGTGAAGTGGGCAGCGGTAAAACCATGCTCTGCCGCATGCTTGAAATCAGGCTGCCAGAGCAGGTGGAGATCGTATACCTGGCTAACCCGAGCTTATCGCCGGAAAAGATTTTGCATGTTATAGCCATGGAAATGAAGTTACCTGTCGAGCAAAATGACGACAAATCAAAAGTCATGCAAATGCTGCAGGATCACTTGCTAAAAGTGCATGCAAATGGTCACCAGGTTGTTGTTTTTATTGAAGAAGCTCAGGGCATGCCGTTGGATACCCTGGAGCAGATCCGGTTATTGAGCAACCTGGAAACTAATCACTTCAAAATGCTACAGATCGTGCTGTTTGGTCAGCCTGAGTTAGACGAGAATCTGGCCAGGCGAGAAATAAGGCAATTAAAAGAGCGCATTTCTCATCATTTTTCACTGGATGTGTTTGATAAGAAAAATATTCAGAGTTACCTCAATTTCAGACTGCGTGCGGCCGGCTATAAAGGCGCAGATTTGTTCTCCGCAGAGCATGCCAGAGCAATGGCAAAATATTCTCAGGGTCTTTCACGGCGTATCAATATTTTAGCCGATAAAATTTTGCTGGCAGCATTTTCAGAAGACAGTGACCATATAAAGAAAAAATATATCAAGCTGGCAGCTAGAGACAGCCAGTATTTAACAGCGGGGTTTGCGCTGTGGAATAAATACGCATTTGCCGGATTGTTGATGTTGAGTGCAGTAGCCATGGGCTGGTTTTTACGTGAGCTCGGAGAAACGGTGTTTGCAGAACAGGAATTAGCGTTAGATTCTAAGGTCTTGAATAATAAAGAGGCTGCAAGTCATGGAAATAGAAACAATTATGCAACATTTGGGCGTAGCGAAAGTGTGCCTCAGCGACTAAAATCAAATAAAACGCAAATCCTGCTGGAGCAAAGACTAAAGCTAACCGCTCTCTGGTTAAAAAGCAATTCAGACTACCGTTACAGCGTGCAACTGATGTTGCTGGAGGATAATCGTCTGCAGGCACTGGCTGATTTTCTGCTGCAAATGCAGCAACAAAATTTACTAGACAAGATTTACGTCTATACAAGCCGCAAAAACGGGCAGTTATATTATGGTGTGTTATACGGGCAATTCAGGCAATACAGCATTGCCACTCGTTCTATGGAAGACATTAGCCAACAAATGAAATTGACTAACCCATTTGTGCGCGATATGAAAGATATATCTTCTGAGTATATTTAAGTGAAGAGATCAACGGAACTATGAAGATTAAATTAACAATAGCTATCGCTTTAATGTTGGTGCTTATCGCCTGTTCACCCTCAAGGTCACCGCTGAGCACTAAAGGTCATATTAATAAAACCGCCATCAAGCCGGCAGCTAATGGTATCCCGGAGCTGGTCACCGAGGTGCCTGTGTTACCCGAGCCGGCGGCTGAGGTAAAAGCAGAAACTTTTACGGTTGTTGTTAATGATGTTGAGGCAAGCTCGCTTCTGTTTGCGCTTGCGCGCGATGCGAAAATGAACATTGATATCTTTCAGGGTATTAAAGGCAAGGTCACTTTAAACGCAATTGATCAGACGCTGGAACAAATTCTTTCCCGCATAGCAGACCAGGTAGAAGTGCGTTATAGCATTGAAAACGGTTTATTAGTGATTCGTGCCGATGAGCCTTTCTTGCGCAGCTATAAAATAGACTACGTTAATATTGAGCGCAAGACGAGAAGCGACAATCTAATATCAACACAAATTGCATCAACAGGTTCCTCTGCAGAAGGCGGCACGGGTAACAACTCGCTGACAGAAGTTAAAAGCGAAACCAATAATCTTTTTTGGGCGACACTGAGTAACAATATAGGAAAAATTATTTCGATAGCGTCTGCTGACGATAAAAAAGCCTCCGCTGTGGAGGACTCAAATCAGATTTTAGTGAATAAGGAAACGGGTTTTATCACTGTCAAAGCCAGTGAGAAACAGCATGATGTTATTCAGAAATATATCGACCTGATTATGTCGAGTGCAAAGCGTCAGGTTTTGATCGAAGCGACAATCGCTGAAGTGAGTTTAACCGACGAGTTTCAGTCGGGTATAGACTGGAACTCTGTTAGCAACAGCGGCAATAATACTTTTTCACAAAGCCTGACAGGCGCCAACCTGGGCGCGCCACCCTTTTTTACCGGAACCATTACAAACAGCACTTCATCACTGGGCACGCTGGATGGATCGGTCAGGCTGCTCGAATCATTTGGCAAGGTAAAAGTCTTGTCAACACCGAAAGTGATGGCGATCAATAACCAGACAGCCATTCTAAAAGTGGTAGATAACCGCGTTTATTTTTCTATCAAAGTTGATTCCACAACGGATACCAATAACCTGACGACTAAAGTATTTACGTCACAGATACACAGTGTACCGGTAGGGATAGTCATGCAGGTGACTCCTTATATCAATGATAAGGACGAAATCACATTAAACGTGCGGCCGACTATTTCCAGAATCATTAATTATGTCAACGACCCGAACCCGGATCTGGCCGCAGCTGGCGTCATCAGTGAAATACCAGAAATACAGGTTCGTGAAGTTGAGTCGATCTTAAAGATTAATAGCGGAGATGTCGCCATTATCGGCGGCCTGATGCAAGATACCCTGGATGAAAGTGACTCGGGAGTGCCTTATATTTCCGCAATACCCATTATCGGGCCGTTATTTAATTATTCTGATGACAGTCATTCAAAAACCGAGCTGGTGATATTTATCAGGCCCAAAGTGATCAGGCACGCCGACATTAATGCCGACCTTGTCGGTTTCAAATCACATTTGCCTCAGTTCGAAGCTGATGTAAAGGCTGAGTAGCGATGAGTCTTTTGCTAGAGGCGTTAAAAAAAGCCGCTGAAGACAAAGAAAAGAGCTCACTGGCAATGCAAGCGGAAACCCGCGATGCTGACAGCCAGGCTCCAACGGCAGTAGCAGATATACAGGTGCCGGAAGTTAACGAAGAGCTTCTGCTGCAGGCTAAAGCCGAGAGTGAAACCGAAAGTCTGGCCACAGAGTCAGCCAGTCTCGATGAAGAGTTAGAGTTGTATTTGCCTGATGTTGAGATGGCTGAACCCGCGCCGGCCGAAGCTGCGGAGCCGGCAAATACCGCATCGATCCAGAAAGAGACCTTGTCGCCAGTCGTTTCGCCGTCACAGCCCGAAACGCAGTACAAGGACGCGAATAACGATTCGCTGAACAGCAAAGCCACATCTGCAACGATTGGTGAAACGCATGCAAAAGATAACGGCTTGCAGCTGCCACCATATAACCCATCGGATGCAAGAAAGGTTCTGGCGGTTAGCCAGTCACGCTATCACAATACACAGCGCATGATGTATTACGGCATGTATGTGTTTGCAGCGTTATTATTCTTTGTTGCAAGCTATTTATACTATAGCGCCGAGATACTGGATAACTCACAAAAACCGGTGTTTAAACCGGCGTACGCGGCGCCAAATCAACAGAAAACGTTAGCACGAAATGAGCACGCGCGATATGCAGAACCCGCTGCGCCGGTTGTGTCGAAGATAACCCAGCCAGAGCAAAAAAAACGCACGGCGAAAGCAGCCAGCGCTACAAAGACGGCAACAACCGCCCCGCTTAAGGCAAGAAAAAAAATCTCGATTGTTAAACAACAAAAACCGGATCCGGTTTCAGCTTTATTAAACAAAGCCTATGCTCATTACCAGTCAGCTGAGTATCAGCAGGCAGATGATATTTACCGCAAAGTACTGGCTCGTGATCATAAACAATACGATGCCTTGCTGGGCCGTGCAGCCGTCGCCGTGGTAGCGGGTAACATGATGCTTGGCAGGCAATTTTATAAGCAAACGCTTTATTTTTATCCTGACGATAGTATCGCGCGGGCGGCGTTAGTCGACCTTACAAAAAAGGCAATCTCGGTGGCCGATGAAAGTCAGCTGAATTTACTCTTGCGTGATAACCCGGAGGCGGCACATGTGTATTTTAGCCTGGGCCTGTTGTATGAAAAACAAGGCCGCATAAATGAGTCTCAGCAGGCATTTTTTAATGCCTTCGCATTAGAAAAAAAAGCCGATTATGCCTTTAATTTGGCCATAATGCTGGAAAAGCTGGGGCAATCAAAGGCCGCGCTCAGCTATTACAAAAAAGCCTCAGCTTTAGCCGATAACAGTGTCAATCATTTCAATGAAAAGTCAGTGCTGGAGCGTATCGAACAGCTGGAAAACATCAATGAGTAGCGTAATACCGGCAGATGATAACAAGGCTCCGTTACAGGCAGCCAATGAAAAAGTTGCAGCGGCGCTGATCCAGCCCAAACGATTAGGTGATGTTTTAATTGAAAAGGGCCTGATTACCCTTGATCAGCTGAAAATAGCACTGACAGAACAAAAGACGCAAAATTTACCGATTGGTAAAGTACTGGCGGCAATGGGCTTTGTGACTGAGTCGGTGATACGGGATGTGCTGGGCGAAACCCTGGGACACGAGGCCGTTGATCTGTCACAGATAGTGCCAGACCCGGATGCGCTAAAGCTGGTTGAGAAAGAATTAGCCATCCAGTTGAAATTAATTCCGCTACTGTATTTTGAGCTGACCAATGAATTAACCGTGGCGATGACCGACACCATGGATCTGCAGGCACTGGATCGCCTGCGGGCAGCCGTCGGTGTGAATGTAGAAATAAAAGCCAACCTTGCGGTTGAGTCTGAAATCCAGGCGGCGATAGATCAGTTTTACGGTTATGAATTATCCGTTGACGGCATCCTGAACGAACTGGAAACCGGTGTCATCGACGTACAGGGCCTGCAGACAACCGAAGCAGAGTATAGCCAGCCTATTGTGCGATTGATGAATGCACTGTTAGCCGATGCGGTAAAATCCGGGGCGTCAGATATTCATATCGAACCGGAAGAGGGTTTTATCCGTGTTCGTTATCGAATAGACGGCGTGCTCAGACAAATCCGCAGTTTGCACAGAAAGTTTCTATCCGCCATTGTGGTGCGCGTAAAGGTAATGTCGGGCATGAATATTGCCGATACCAGGGCCGCGCAGGATGGCCGCATCTCATTAGGCATAAGCGGGCGCACCATAGACTTTCGGGTCTCGTCACAGCCGACAACCTGGGGTGAAAATATAGTGCTGCGGGTACTGGACCGGCAAAAAGGCATAGTCGAAATGCAGAATATGGGTTTGCGTGACGAAATGCTGACCCGGCTGCAAATTATGATGTCACGCCCGGAAGGCATATTGCTGGTGAC
>JAOUKT010000146.1 GCA_029882395.1 Gammaproteobacteria bacterium | reverse complement strand
TACCATGCATTGTGCGCCTATCGGCCTCTATAAAATCAAGGTGGCCAACGCCGGTATCAGCCGAATCCGTTTTAATGGCGATTCGGGAACGGTCGAGTTCATCAATGGCAAGCTTTAAAGCATCAGGCCGTAACAATAGCTACGCGCAGGTTGTCTATGCAGGCTCGGTTATCAACGATTGCAGCCATTTATCCATTACCTGTGCGGCTGGCTCTGCCATAATAGTGCCGTAGTCCTCTGCTCCCTGACGCAAATCGCTTAAACAGTGTGTATCGCCCAATTGCTGGATTTCTATCGCATGACCTAAAATCCATGGTTCTATTTTTTTTATATCAATTTCAGCATGAAACTGAAGCGCGAGACTTTTTTCCCAGCTAAATGCCTGGACTTCACTGGTAGAGGTTGATGCCAGTAGTTCTGCACCATCCGGCAAAGAAAACATTTCGTGATGCCAGTGTAAAACCCGTTTTTCTTTTAATGATTGCAATAAATGACTGTCGCTTACCAAATCAATGGTGGCCCAGCCATATTCACTCTGATGCATCGGTATGATCGAGGCTCCCAGTGCTTTAGCCATAAGATGCGCACCCAGACCAATTCCTAACACGGGTAAATTATTCTTCAGGCGGTATTCAATCAGCTGAAGCTCATCCATCAGATACGGAAATTTAACCATATCATTGACGCTAACAGGCCCACCGAGCACGATCATAATATCAGCATCAATGTTTATTTTTCGACTAAAGTCTGCAATCCCAGCATCCATATAGATAACATCATAGCTGGCCAGCTCCAGTACCCTGTTAAATAAGCCCAGTCCTTCATAGGCAACGTGACGTATAACCACCGCTGTTTTCATATATCATCCGTATGAAAAATCTTTTGTTTGAATATAGCAGATTTTCTCTGCGTTTAAGTTCATCTTCACGTAAAATAAGCCTTTATCAAACAATAATATTGATCAACATGAGCAAATCAGTAAGCGCCACACCCGTTCTTAAGTCCCTAAAACTCGTCCATCAGGGCAAGGTCCGAGACAATTACAATATCGATGATCAACACATGTTAATTGTCGCTACTGACCGAATTTCAGCCTTTGACGTTATTATGCCCACACCAATCAAAGGCAAAGGCAAGATCCTGACCGCCGTAACACACTTCTGGCTTAATAAATTAAGACATATCGTACCCAATCATGAAAGCGATATGCCATTGCAACAAGCCATTAAAGACCCGGAAGAATTAGAAGCCGTCAAAGACCAGGCAATGGTTGTGAAAAAACTCAAACCTTTGCCGATTGAAGCCATTGTACGCGGTTATATTATCGGCTCTGGCTGGAAAGATTATCAAAAAACCGGTGCTATCTGTGGCATAGAATTACCTTCAGACCTGCAAATGGCAGATAAATTGCCGACAGCCATCTACACCCCCTCGACTAAAGCAGATGTTGGCGGCCATGATGAAAACATCGATTACCAGAGCACGGTTGATCTGATTGGTGAAGAACTAGCCGCTCAGGTTCGTGATGTCAGCCTGCAGCTTTATCAGGAAGCAGCCGACTATGCGCTGGAAAGAGGCATTATCATCGCAGATACCAAGTTTGAATTTGGACTTGATGCAGAAAATAATCTGGTCTTGATTGATGAAGTTCTGACTCCAGACTCATCACGCTTCTGGCCAGTTGATAGTTACCAGCCAGGTAGTAGCCCGGAAAGTTTTGACAAACAATTCGTCCGTGATTACCTTGAGACACTGGACTGGGATAAAAACCCTCCCGGACCGGAATTACCAGAGGATATCGTCAATCAAACAACGGAAAAATATAACGAAGCATTACAGAGGTTAACCCGTTAAATGTCTCACAAAGGTCTCTTTATTACCGGTACCAGCACCGGGGTTGGTAAAACACATAC
>JAOUKT010000145.1 GCA_029882395.1 Gammaproteobacteria bacterium | reverse complement strand
GGTACGCCTTTACCTGCTGACTTAAAGCTTGAAGCAGAGAAAGTCAAAAATACAATTCTTGCCATTATGCACCGCGGTGCAGAAGGTGACTTTTAAAACGATTTATTAATTATGATTGCGGATTGATGATCGCAGGGCAGTACTTGCAAGGCTAGTTATGTATGGCTCGGTTTAACCACAAGGCAATGGCCTCGTGCCAGACTGATACATTCATCAATCATCATTCCGAAATCATCAATGTTATGAGAGCTGTTTGTCGGAAGTGGACGCCTGCGCAGTGTTAGCAATTAATTTTGAATGTGGAGTTTGTGATGAGTGATAAAACCAGTGCGACAGGTAATGATTCGGTAATTATGTGCGAGGCCGGTGATTGCGGTCAGGGCGATTGTGAGAAGTGCAAAGAGGATATAACACCCGAAGCAAAGTCTATGGAAGACTGCATGGGTAAGAGCATGGAAATGCTGGCGAATACTTTCTCTGCCAGTGCAAAACGTTGGGAAATGATTGTTTATCCATCGTTGTTCGCTTTTATTTTGCTTGCTGGTTATGGCTTTTACCTGATCTATAGTTTGACTCAGGATGCACATCAGATGGCGAAGAACATGCAAGATATATCCAAGAACATGGTGGTGATTTCAGAGAGCATGCTTGTTGTTTCAAAGAACACTGATAACCAGACTGCCGCTATGCATGGTATTAACGCTTCAATGAATCAGATGCGTCAGGATATGGCGATGATGAACCATAGCGTGTCACGACCAATGAATAAGATGAATAGCTTTATGCCGTGGTAAGAAGGGCAATTGATGATTTCGGAATGATGATTGATGAATGCGTCAGGTTAGTTCAAGTCGTGTTGTCTAGAAGTTAAACTGGGCAATGAATAAGCAAGCTTGCAAGTACTGCCCTGCGATCATCAATCCGCAATCATAATTCATCAATCAATAAAAAAAGGAGCCATCAGGCTCCTTTTTTATTGAACGCAGTATGAGCGTTTAGCCCATAGCACGAACATGCGCATTCATGCGGCTTTTATGGCGAGCAGCTTTATTCTTGTGAATAAGGCCCTTGCCAGCCATGCTGTCGATAACCGGACCGGCAGCCTTGTAGGCAGCTTCGGCAGCGGTTTTATCACCAGCGTCGATGGCTTTGAAAACGTTCTTGATGTAGGTACGCATCATTGAACGATGGCTTGCATTGCTACGGCGGTGTTTTTCCGCCTGGCGAGCACGTTTTTTTGCTTGTGCAGAGTTGGCCACGGTAAAGCTCCTGCTAAAAATCTGTCTGGAAAAGCGCGTAACTATGCTGATTTTCGCGGCGTTTGTCAAATCAAAGTGAGTATAGGACTATTTGGGCGCTAGCGACCATCATGATATGCTACGCCTCGTGAAAAAAGAAATAAAAACAGTTAGTTATAGCGCATCAGCAGAGTCGCCGGACAAATGAGCCGTCGTCTGTTGAAATCGACTGCCGTGGTCGGGGGGAATACGCTAATTTCTCGTGTGCTTGGCCTTGTGCGTGACATCGTCATTGCACGATTATTTGGTGCCGAGGCGGGCACCGATGCCTTTTTCGTCGCCTTCAAAATACCCAATTTCTTCCGCAGACTGTTCGCCGAAGGGGCCTTCTCTCAGGCCTTTGTACCGGTACTCGCTGAGTATAAAGAGAAAGATGAAAAGGGTCTGAGTGAGCTCATAGCCAATACTGCCGGTACCCTTGGCGGTATTTTGTTAGTACTTACTATCATTGCTGAGCTTGCAGCCCCTTGGTTGGTTATTCTATTTGGCCCTGGCTTCTATATGGAAGGAGGGGAGAAGTATGCCCTTACTGTAGATATGCTGCGGGTGACCTTTCCCTATTTAATGTTGATTTCGCTGACGGCACTGGCCGGTGGCGTGTTGAATACCTTCGGTCGTTT
>JAOUKT010000144.1 GCA_029882395.1 Gammaproteobacteria bacterium | reverse complement strand
CAAAATCATTGCCCAGTAATTCCGTTAAACGCTCCTGTGAGCCCCAGGTGAAAGGAGAAGGCGTTGGCTTAGCAGGGCTTTGGGCTAAAAGGTAACACCACCTCCCGACTCAACCGGGCAAGTGTACAGTCACTATGCCAAACTGCCAGCGCCAACCGGCCACCCGGTTTGCAGACTCTCGCCAGTTCACTGGCAACCAATTCAGGTTTTGCCGCAAACATAACACCAAAGGTAGACATGACAGCATCAAACGACTGATCTGCATAGGGCAGCTGCTGTGCATCACCGACATCAAACTGAATATTCAAATGGCGATCTAGCGCCAGCGTACGAGCAGCCTTGATTAAAACTTCGCTGTAATCCAGGCCGATAACACGGCAGCCTTTAGTAGCAGCTAAGCGTGCACTCCCGCCAGTCCCGGTGGCGACATCCAGAACCCACTCATCAGGCTTTGGATTAAGCCGACGCACACAATGCTGCAGTGCATCGGAAAAGTCTTCGCTGAAGCGGTCATGCCCCAGGAATCGGCAGTGGTCCAGGTTGCTTTTGTCATAATTTTCCTTTTTAGCTTTCATTACCAGCAAAAAATGACCGGTAATCCGGTTTCCTTAAATGTAGTAGTTCAGACCTGATCTGTCAGTCACCAGCTTTCTTTGGGTGCCTTGACAGATTAGATTTGGTTCAAATTCTTTTCGATGGCTATCAGACCAATAATAAGTATGCCCAAATACAGCCCCATTGTTTCAAGCATACTAATTGCACACAGGATCTTGCTTTAAACGAAATATTTAATGCTTTGGCTTCCTTGTTCAATAAAATAATAGCAAGAATGACAAAACCAAATAACATAATCTCGGCAATAGCTGGCCACGCAATCATGGGTGGAATTCCACCTTCAACTAATACAGGAAAAATGACTCTAAAACCTGTAAAGGCAATGGAGCTAGGGATCAGAAAGGCTAATATTATCTGCAAAACAGAAAGCTGTTTTGTGCTCTGCCAATGAAATGTGTTATTGGAGATATTAATTTCACCCTATTTATTTGTTTTTACACATAACGTCGCGCTCCGCCGCCGTACGTCGGTTACAGCGCGAGGCTGTGTAAAAACGGTAGGAATGCATAACCACATGGACGTGGTGTATTAGAATAATGCATAGCTACATGGAATGCTTGCCCAGGAGCTTCGCGAGTGCTTTGGGTACGTAGCCTATAAGAACAACGCAAGGAGCAGTTATCGAGGCTAATCAAGGCAAAAATGAAAGAAAAAGCGGGGTTTAACCGGGTAAAGACTCCGTACGTCCTGTGCTCCACCCTTTCGGGCCAGCTAAAGCTGTTTACATTCTTTCCAGCAGGATTTATGGGCATTTTCAGTACATTTTTAACGCTGAAGAGGCAAATGTAGTAGTTTTCACACAGCCTCGCACCTTGTTAGGTGTTTTTTAATATACCCTGCCGCTGCCCACTTTTAATTTCCATAGAAAATTCACTATGACAATTTTCAAAATGATACATCGCAGTAAATCAAAGTGGCTTATGATTTTTACCTAAAATAATGTCTGCTCCGTAGCCAGGTTCTCCTACATCATTAGGGCTGTAGTCAACGTTTCATTGAACCCTCAGAGTTTATTTTTCAATAAATGGCTGACCTGTTTGTTCATCACAAGTCTGAGTAACTCTGCCAATTCACGCTTGACCGAAATTGTTCAAGCCAATCGGTAAGGCTGGTTGTTTCGATGATATAATTGTCGGTATTCTGCTGACTGAAAACGTGTAGTTGGCTCTGGTGAAAAAATACATGTGCATTTGCATGAATATTTACCTTGCTGGTTACATCCGTCATGGCTGCTCTCCAGTCTGTCTCTGTATATTGTTCATAACCGGAAACACCATACAATCCTGTTCCAAGAAAACGCTGAATTACCTTGTCATCCAGAGAGCTAATCAGGCCA
>JAOUKT010000041.1 GCA_029882395.1 Gammaproteobacteria bacterium | reverse complement strand
ACCTCACGCCAATCAATAAAATATTTATGCGGTAATTGATGAGGTGATCGTTTTTAATTAATAGTAATAGCCACAACGAAAAAGCAGCAGACTGTGCTGCTGCCTTAACATTGCTTTAGACACTTTACCGATTAAGCCGGTTGCTTTATTCGCCACTGTCGGCGTCTTAAATAAACAATCGACGCTGCCAACAATAACACTAGCACAGGATTAATAGCACCGCCGCCATCGCCAGCACCTGTATCAAGCGATTGTGATGCGTCCAGCGGGAAGGCGTCAGCGTTGTCGCCGACACCGTCACCATCACTGTCTAATGACTCCGCTGTATCTAACGGAAAGGCATCGGCGCTATCAGGCACGCCGTCATTGTCATCATCGGTGTCAACATTGTCGCCGGTACCATCAAGATCGAAATCACTATCCACCACCGCCGTCAGATTCGAAGTGGCATTGATGTTTCCACCATGACCATCAGCTACCGTAACGATCACTGCAATCTGTTTTCCTGTTTCGTTTGTGGTCAGCGTGTAACTGCTACTGATGGCGCTGACAATAGCAGTGCCGTTAGCTGTCCATTGATAACTGTAGGTTAATGCATCACCATCGGCATCGTCCCAGCTGCCAGCGCTGCTGCTCAATACACTGCCTACGACAGCAGCACCGGTAATGACCGGGGCTACCGTGTTAACCGGCATGGTGTCGACTATGGTTCCAGCGGAGCTTGCGCTCATGATGCCGTCGCCACCATCACTCACTGTGACGACGACTGTGATTGTTTTGTGCGCATCACTGGTTGTTAGCGTGTAACGATTAGTGGTTGCGGCTGCAATATTACTGCCATTCACTTGCCACTGATAGCTATAGCTGTAGCTTGGAACATTTCCATTCCGATCGGTCCAGCTGCCATTAGTGGCCGTTAATGTGCTACCAATCGCAATCGTTCCGCTAATCACTGGTGCAATCGTGTTAACAGGATAACCCAAAATTATTACCGTTTGTTCAATTTCATCCAGCTGCACATCGATTGCACTGAGCATGTCATTCAGTGCATTGATATCGGCAACCGTTGCAAGGTCGGTAGCGGCAAGTGCCTGAGCGACGTGAACAATTTTTCGTTCCAGTCCAGCCTTTCCGACTGTCATCGCGCCATTAACCACTTCACTCTCTGCACCCAGCGCGATGCTATCATCTGCGGCATTACCAAAATACAAAACGGATCTTTTGCTAAACCAGGGCACTGTCACCAGGTCATTAATAATCGTAGCGTCACCCTGCACCAGCACGGGTTCACCGGCGGGTATCAGACCCACTGTCGTACATGTATAATAACCCGCACCTGAATATAATTCTGTTGAGCAATCCTGTGCAGGATAGCTACCATCGCTGATTAAAATTGTGTCAATTTCTGTTGAACGAACCTGAAACTGGAAATTGTCACTGCCACCATCATTATTATTATTAGCGATAGTCATCCAGCTTTGGCCCAGAGCATTTGCAGCACTGTTATCGAGAAATCGGATACGGGTATTGTTTTCTTTCAATAGCAGTGTTTCAGTGTCAAACACAATATCGATAACGCAGTCATTACCACTGCAAAAGTTGCCCTGCACAATCATGTCATCGTTATAGACAACATCTGCATCAGCCTGAGCATTAAATAACGCCATTAAAAACACTATCTTAATCATCAATTTTCTATTCATAAAGTCACCTCCTGCAGATTGTTTTATAAGCTATTAATTCTGTTTAGAAGGTCATCAATTCTTACGTTCAAAGCATCAATGCGGTCATTAATCGGGCTAACTAATGCAGGAATCTGTGACAGGTTTATCGCATCGGTTGGCTCAACACCCGGTGCCACATGCATGATGCGACGCTCCATCGCTGTAGCACCGACTGAAATTGCATTTTCCTCAACCGTTGATCCTGCCCCCAGGGTGATACCACCCCATGGTCCGGCTTGCATTAGCAGTACATTGGTATTGCCCGTTACATCCTTGATAACAAAATCAGCCGTACCACCCAGCCCATAGTCTGTGATACCGATTGACCAGTCGTTTGACGGAAAGCCACCGGTAGCGCTTGTGTCATCAAACATAATCAGCGGATCATTGGCTTTAAGCTTTAAGGTGTCATAACCAAACTCCTCACCATCGATACAATCCACGCCTACACAAGTCGAGCCTGTAACAATCAGATCATCAATAACAAGCTGATCACTCAGTGCTGAGTTTGAATAAACAATAGATGATACTGTCCACGCAAGCGCTAGTATGTGTTTTTTTATTTTCATTTGGTTTGTCCTGTCAGGTGATTTAACTGTACAGAGGAATATTGCCCCCCTACTTTACTTATTATTGTTTTCCTAAACTTTCTGCTTAACTATTATGTATAGAAGACTGGTCCGTTTGATTTGAGTTAAACGTTTAAAGCACTCTGCCCTTTAATTTTTGACACAGCTGGACACAACTGTATGCAGCGTACTTCGGCTATTATTTCTTTCGAGATTAAACGTATGTGACAAGATAGCGTCTCAGGCAGACGCCGGTCTATTAACATAAGTTAGTATTTAGATTTTATTTACAGAGCGTTGCGTTGTATCAAGATGCGATATTGCCGCGGCCACAGCTGGCCGGCAAATCGAGGTTGGGAATAAATGCGATTACTATTCAGGGTTTCTAATAATAGCCAGCTCTATGCTGGCTTCAGTAATTTTCTGCCGGCATTGGCAGCCTGAGTCCGGTTATCGACGCCGAGACTTCTTAATATGATGGTTACATATTGCCTTACTGTACCTTCACTAAGATTGAGCTTGTCGGCAATCTGCCGATTGCTGAGGCCTTCGACTAAACACTGGACAATTTCTATCTGGCGCGAATTGAGTGACACTTCGCCTGTGAGTTTGTTTGCTTGCAGCGCGGCCGGTGGAAAATATTTTTCGCCAGCCAGAACTTTTTCGATGACTGAGATAATGGTTAATGAGTCAGAGGATTTGGGTAAATAGCCAGCAACACCCTGTTTTGCAGCCATCTGTATCGTTTCAATTCTGTCGTCAGCAGAGACAACGACAACAGGTGTCGTAGTACGCGCGCAGACGGCCGGCAAGCTCGACACACCATTTGATCCAGGCATATTGAGATCGAGCAGAATGAGTGAAAAGTCGTGATGCTCACATTGCTGATAGGCTTCGGTCATGCTCGCTGCTTCTATCACGTCGAACGCACTATTGTGCTGGGTAATAAGTTGCTTTAGTCCATCACGAAAAAGTGCGTGATCATCACATATCAATAGTTTCATCCGTGCTCATTCATAAGCTGCTTCAAACTCTAAGATACCATTATTTATCAAAACTGTATTGAATAAATGTCAAGTTTTACGACTTTAACTTATTTCCTCGCAGTCCCGACACTATATTACGATTGAACACTCGTGTTTATGTGATAGGATTTAGCATAAGCGAGGAATAAAATTAATATGTCAGCAATTGAACTAGAGGTACAGAATGAACGGGTAAAAGCACTTTATCTTCATTCGAACACAAGTCTACTGGGATTACTGATGCTGAGTATCGCGGTATTTTATTACTTTTGGGGGAAAGTTGAGCAAGAGTTGATTGTGTTGTGGTTTACTGCTTTATTGATCACGTTTACAGCACGTATTGTATTATCCTGGCGTTTTAAAAAAATATCTAATACTGACTTCAGTGCCACTAAATGGAACTGGCTTTTTACTCTAGGCTCGGTGTTATCGGCGACAATTTTAGGCTCATCTGCTCCCTTGTTTATCGATTTTTCTGCGCCGAACTCGGCTATTTTTTTAACCCTAGTCATGTCGGGTACAGTCGCTGGTGCGATGGCGGCGCTTTCATCATTTCTTCCTGCTTTTTATCTTTTTTCACTTGTCTGTCTTGCTCCTTTAGCTTATCAATTCTATGACCAGGGGGGAGAACTCTACATCTTCTCAGTTTTCATCACCTTGTTTCTTATTATGTACTCTTCTTACGCAAGAAATATGCATGCAACACTGACCACATCTATACGACAACGGTTTGAGAATATTAACCTACTCGAAAAATTATCCGAGCAAACCCGCATTGCAGAGCAGGCAAGCAACGACAAGTCTCGTTTTCTTGCAGCCACCAGTCACGACCTTCGTCAACCGCTTCATTCGCTGGGTTTGTTTTTACATGTTCTCAAAAAAAAGCTCGGCACACCTGAACAGAAGCAATTGATGAAACAGGCTGAGAAATCTCAACGTGTCTTAAGCGAACAACTCAATTCAATTATTGATATCACGCGGATTGATGCCGGGGAATTACAGGTTAAAAAACACCCCTTTCAGCTGGAAAAATTTATTAATGATGTTGTGAGCGAATTCTCTCTGTCTGCAAAGAAAGTAAACTGCAAGATTCGCACTCAGGTAACAAATGACTGGACCAATACTGACGAAGTTTTGCTGGCGCGGGTTGTGCGAAATTTTATCTCCAACGTCATTCAGCACTGCCCCGACTCAACACTTATTATTGAATCTCGCCTACATGAAGACTATATTGAGCTACTGTTTACTGACGATGGTTTAGGGCTTGTAGAGACAGACCAGGAAATTATTTTTTCAGAATTTTATCAAATCAACAACCCGGAAAGAGACCGCAACAAAGGGTTAGGCCTTGGTCTCTCTATTGTTAAACGACTGACTGAACTGCTTAATATGAACTTAAAACTTGAAAGCGAAAAAGGCAAAGGCAGTACATTTTCCATTACCTTACCGCTCTTAATTAGCGTTCCGCCAACAGTGAGTACGGACACAAAAAATAAAACAGAAAACAAACCTGATGTTGCCGGTTTATTTATTGTTGTGGTTGATGATGAAAAAGAAAACCTAGATGCAATGCGCGCATTACTGACGTTATGGGAGTGTGAGACTCTTATCGCAAGCAATGAAGACGAACTGATGAAAGAGTTTCGCTCAGCCGATTACCCTGTGCCGGATATGTTGTTGATCGACTACCGTCTGCGCGAAGAACGTACGGGTTTCGAACTCATTGAAGTAGTGCGGCACTATTTTGGCATAGTGATTCCCGCCGCCATCATTACCGGTGATACGACAATTGACCTTGAAAACAGACACACTACCGATGACTGCAGAGTACTTTATAAACCACTTTCCTCAGAAGACTTAAAAAAACTACTAAGTAGAGAAAGTCAGTGAAGACAACTTCATAATTCAATATCACCTGCCAGCCAGGATTAAATTCATCATCAAACGATCCGGATATCCATGATCATACTTACAGTGTTGAATATAAAAAATGACCCGGCAGAACAAGCACCAACGGTTCTGTTTTTGCGCTCAGCATTTATATAGCCGGCAAGACAGGCATGCTTTATCAAACCACTCAACACACCAGGTGCGAACAGTTCATGAGCCTATTCCCGATGTTCATCATCATAAACGGATGCCTGATTACCGTCTGTCAATAGTTCAATTTTGAGGTTTTAAAATATACTCGTCAGGAATTGAAGATAAATCAGAAACCTGCCCGCCGTGTTCATTGGCGAATAAGACGGCTTTTTCTTTAGTTAAAAAGGGCACGGCCTCTGCTGCGCCCATGCCACCCTTTCTATTACTACCTAATACATACCAGGCTTTCTCTGCATCTATCCAGTTACTTTCTCCCGGGTTATCCCAGTTTGCATTGGTCATATCATTAACATAGATTGCTGCTATGTTTTTTGGCTCTTCTGGTGATAAGGTAAAAGAAATCGTGTCCCTAACCGAGGTAAACCACAGCACTTTTTTGTCGCTTAATATGATTTGACCCTTTGGCCCCTTGTGATTGAGCACCGTCATTAGACAGTAATAACCGTTCGCTTGCCGTGTTAATAATTGCGCATCTGGTTTTTCAACCGGCAAACTCTTATCACAGGCCATTAATAAAACGGCCAATATAATTAAACTGATTTTTTTCATTACATTCTCTGGTATTTAAACCGTTATAGTTAGTTGCTAGAGCTCGCGGTGCTGAAATTTCATTAAAGTAATCATTAATGGCACAACCACCCAGATCAACATCACACTCAAGAGCAGACTGCTGCTCATACCTGCCCCACTTGCAACACCTGCAATTCCCGCCGCCTGACTGACCCCCTCAAACATGCTTAAATTAAGCACACGGTAACTATCCGTCGGGCTAATTAACATCAGAATAGAGAACAAGTCTTGCCCTATTATCTGACCTTCATCTGCCAATAACAGGCCAAATAATAACAAGTCATAAAGCACTACAAAAATCAGCCATACTCCAATGGCTGTGCCGGCGGCCGTTGCTCTTTCTTTAACCATAACGCTTATCATGTAACCCAGCGCGATAAAAACAGCACCAAGAACTAGCGAGGTCATCATCATTGCAAGGTAAGCCTGCCAGCCTTCTGTACTACCACCTGCCATCACAGTCATGATTAGGATTGCCCCACCATAACCAATAAAAATAGCAGTGAATAAAATTAACACATGGCCCAAAAACTTTCCCATGATAACTTGCCAGCGCGTTACGGGATAAGTTAGCAACAACATCATTGTGCCACGTTCAAACTCTCCTACCAGCGCATCAAACGACAACATCAGCGCTATTAGTGGAATTAAGTAAACACTTAGACTCGCCAGACTAATGACTGTAATATCAAGATCACTGGCACGCACCGATCCGGTCGGTGCAGATCCTAATAAAGACAAAGCCAGTGCAAGTGTGCCTAATAAAACAATGGCAGCAGCAATCCATCGGTTACGTAACCCATCTCGTATTTCTTTTAATGCAAGCACCCATAACATTCTCATAACACGTCTCCATTCATGAAGTGGTTATACACTTCATCGAGCCGTGGCGGCATAATTTGCATATCTTGTACCACATCACCTAAGCTACTTATGTGCCTGATTAACGGCATCTTTTCGTCATTAAAACAGGTCAGACTAAAGCTCTCGCTATTAACGTGACTGATGTTGACGGCTGAGCCCATTCTCTCTGCCACGTGTGATGCATCACCTGCCGCCACGGTGACTTTCAAACGTACCGGTAGCATGGCCTGCTTATAAAGCTCATCCAGTGTGCCGCAGGCAACAACGTTACCTTTATTCATAATGACAAAACGGTTTGCCCTCGCCTCCACTTCATTTAACGCATGAGATGAAATAATGGAAGTCGCGCCTTTTTTTTGCGACGCATCAATCAGCTCATAAAAATGTTGACGCAAAATGGGGTCAAGTCCTGTAGTGGGTTCATCAAGAAACAGTAACTGCGGACTACCCAACATGGCTTGTGCCAGCCCTAAACGCTGGCGCATACCTTTTGAATAAGTGCCAACGCGGCGGTTTGACGCATTACCCAGGCCAACTAATTCTAATAATTTTTCAACCTCAGCAGGACTTTCAGCTTTAAGCTGTGCGTAAAAATCAAGTACCTCACGACCTGTCATTGCTTCGTAAAATACTACACTCTCCGGCAAATATCCTAATGACAATCGCTGAGCTACTGCAGCACTGAAGGCAGGATTTCTACCGAGCACTTCAACACTGCCTGACGTTGGCCGTGTTAGACCCAGCATTAATTTTAATAAAGAAGTTTTACCGGCACCGTTATGACCGACCAGTACAATGCATTCTCCTGATTTAATCTCTAAATTAACATTATGTAATACGGTTTCATTTGCATACTGCTTATGCACAGCATGCAAGGAAATAACATTTTTTTCTGTGGTTAACTCAACCATCTGTTAATCTCTTTTTTGTGGCGGCTTCATAAGAGGCGCGCTGTCTGTTACGCCTCCAGGATGAATACCTGGAAATTCAGATTGTGCCCATTTTAATAATTTAACTGAGGGACTATTTAATAGTAACTTTGCCATTGGGTGTCGCCATACTATCTGATCAACCAAATCATTGGGACTATAGGTTTGATCTGAAATACCATTGGCATCGATATCAAAAGAGGCGTTATCGCTCCAGTAGTTACCAACTCCATTTTTTGACCATTCTATAAATCGTGTGCCCACGTACTTCACTTGAGTCCTGTTATTAATAAAGGCATTCGAATAGACATCATTCTTTTCTGACCCTGCTGTGAAATGAATACCTATCTGGCACTCTTCAAAATAATTGTTATTGATCTGGTTATAATTTGCATTATAAATAAAAACGCATTTTTCTACCCCACCGCTCACACGATTATCTTCAATCACTGAATAGTTTGCGAAATTAAAAAACAAGCCGCGCTGATGATCGCCAATAGACTGATTTCCTTTTGCAACAATACGATCAGAAAACATTAAAGCAAAGCCAACATGATTATTGATTGAAATGTTATTACTGACTTCACTGTCCTGTGTGTACATATAATGAATTGCAAAGCGCAAATCACGCATACGGTTCGCATGAAAAACATTGTTACGACTGCTATTAACAAAAATACCATCCCGACCATAACGGATGTCATTGTTTTTTATTATTGAACCGGGCGTATTCCATAAATATACACCATTCCCGCGGTCATTAATTCGATGATGCTGGCTACCAATGATGACGTTGTCACTAACAATTGCTGAATCGGGGCCTTTCAAATATACACCGATCAGGTTATTTTCAAAATGGTTTGACTCTACTCGCGTTCTATCACCTTTATCGGTGATAAAAATACCGCTGTCTTCAGTCGTTAATTCATTACCTGAATACTGAAGCTTTAAATTTTTAATAACTACATCAGGAGCAGTTACTTTAATGACATGTCCGGTTCCTTCACCATCAATAATACTGTCGTTATTACCTAATAAAGACAGACTACGACTAATATTTATTGAGCCGGTATAAACACCGGATGATAACTTTATCGTATCACCGTTGTTTGCTGAATCAATTGCTAGCTGCAACACACCTTTACCCGGTGCAACCAGGTACTCTTTAGCTTGTACTAGATAAGGATTGAACAATAAAAGTAAAAACAGCCCACCAACCAGTCCTCGGAATATACCGAAGCTAATTGATGAACTGTGGTTTTGCTTCTTAAACATCAAGCTTTACGCAGGCTCAACCAACATACGGCCACGCATTTCCATGTGCAGCGCATGACAGAACCACTGACAATAGAACCAGTGTACCCCGGGGCGATCTGCAGTAAAGGTGACTGATGATGTCGCCTGCGGTCCAACTTCTATTGCGACACCATAATTAGCCAAAGTAAAGCCATGTGCCAGATCATCAATTGCATCGTTATTGCTAACGATAATAGTGACTTCATCACCTTGTTTGACAGTAAATTTCTCCATACTGAAACTCGGTGCAACCGACCACATATAAACACGCACTTTATTACCATCGCGTATTATTTTTGAGTCCTCGGTTAATTTAACACCATCTTTTTTCGCTTGTGCACTGACATCAGCCCACATTCTATCGCCCTTAGTCCATAACGAATCTGGATTAACAACGTCGGCACGAACAATGATGCAATCATGTGGTTCTGCATAAGTTGGTCCATCGTGCAGAACTTTCATTTTTTTACCGGTGATATCGATCAGCTGTTCATTCTCTGGTTTCATCGGGCCGACATTAATGTATCGATCTTTAGAGAACTTATTAAGTGACACCAGCCATTTGCCATCGGCATCTTTGGTTTCACCCATTGAGCTGTGGTTATGACCGGGTTGATACTGAACATCGACTTTATCGATAATCGGGTTTACTTTTTTACCCTTATAAGCGGCAATGGCTTTGTCGATATTCCAGCTAACAACCTGACTATCGAGGAACAACGTTGTATAGGCATTACCTTTACCGTCAAAGGCAGTATGCAATGGCCCTAAACCTAACTCAGGTTCAGCGACAACCACATCACGTGGTTTAATTTTATTTTTAAACAGCTTAGGTAAACGCCTGACATCAAGGACAGTAACCGTTGGTGATAATTTACCATTGATCATAATGTGCTTACCATCTGGTGCCGTATTAACACCATGAGGACTATTTGGCACAGGTATATAACGTGTATATTTCGAACCCTTACGCCCATCAAGAACAGGCACACCATTGATTTTTTGGAAGTCGCCTTTCTTAACACCTTTTTCAATGGCTTTAATATCAAACACAACAGCCCAGTCACGTTCAGCAGAAGTCATCCCCGTCAGGTTTACACCTTCTTCACTGTTGTAACATGATGCGACAGCATAAAGCCCTTGATAATCGGCATCGACGTTATCCAGATTACCATCAACCATCACCTGCCAGCTCACTTCCATTTCATCGCCGTCGATAGCGGTGAAAATTGCGTGATATTTTTCAGGCTCATCAAGAATACTACCATCATTAGGTATCGGCACACGATGCTCACCATTGGCAAAGATATAACCTGTGCGCGGGTATTTTTGTGGACGCAAACCATGGATGTCAGCAGCATTAGGAATTTCAATAATCTTGTCGCATTTCATGACATCACAACGCACACGCGCAACACGTGTATTGGCTTTATCGTTCATGAATATGTAACGACCATCATAGGTGCCATCTGTAAACGACATGTGCGGGTGATGCAAATCCCCATTTGTCCAGACACCACCGCGACCTCCTGTATCAAGAAACTTTTTAGTTTCGGGTAAAAGGCCATCACGTAGAATCTTGCGGCTTTCATTGGTCTGGCCCCAGCCCGATGCACTACAGCGATTAAATACGGGTACACGCATGAGTTCACGCATTGATGGCAAACCTAAAATTCGCATTTCACCGGCCTGACCGCTACTCCAGAAACCGTAGTACTCGTCAAGATCTCCCGGTGCAACCTCCACTTTACTCTTTGCGGCGGCAACAGCTGCCTCAGGTGTCATAACACCAGTGCCTACCAGTCCTGCGAAGCCGGCCATTGCAGCCAGCTTAACCGAGCCGCCTAATAACTGACGACGATCAAGACCGGCAGCTTCTAACTCTTCACTATCATTTTTTTTATTGCTCATTTTCTTTCTCCTCGGTATCTCCGTGGCATTCCACGAGAAATAGTTAATACTCTAATTTTTACTCAAACATATTTACAACTGACTTCTACAACGACCTTCTTAAGAACTACTACTTTTCTCCTTGGTTTAATTGCATAGCAATAGCTGATTGACTTTTATCTTTTAATGTAGCCGGTTGAATATCCCTGCGCTCCTGTTTTAAACGCTTTTGTATCACCACTGGACATGCCTGATCATCAGAATAAACAACCTGGCAATGTAAACAGTACAGGCATTCGTTAACATTAATATCCCCCTCAGGGTGGATCGACTGCACCATGCATTCATTTTTACAACGCTGGCATGGAGAACCGCATTCTTTGTAACGCTTCAACCAGGCAAACATACGCATTCTGCCAGGGATCGCTAAGGCGGCTCCTAATGGGCACAAATATCGGCAATAAAAACGTTCGATAAAAATTCCTGGCAGCAATACAGCCAGAGCAAAAATAACAAACGGCCATTCACGTATGAACTTCAGAATAATGGCGGTTTTGAAGGGCTCAATTTCTGCCAGTCGCTCCGCCCAGCCTAATGAATAAAGTGAGAAGCCAAACAACAAAAGAAAGATCAAATATTTGAATGTCCAGGCTCTTTCATGAATAGCCCAGGGCACAGCTATCTGTTTTACACCGAACATTTTGGCAATCTTGTTGAGCAATTCCTGTAACGCGCCAAAAGGACATAACCAGCCACAGTAAGGACCACGACCCCAGAACAATAACGAAGCCGCTACCGCTCCCCAGAGAATGAAAATCAGCGGTTCCATTAGAAAATAAGACCAGTCAAAACCGCTTACCAATGCATTAAACATCACCAGAATATTAACAACCGATAACTGCGCATTAAAATACCAGCCAAGGCCGAATAAAGTAAATATCAGATAGCCAGTCCGGATCCGCTCAGCCAGCCGGGCACGTTTGACCAGCCAGTCCTGGAAAAAAAAGATCATCGTCAGTACTGTCAGCGCAAGTCCTAGCACAATGACCTCCGCTATCTTAAGCTGCCACATTTTTTTCCAGATTGCAGGTGCTTGTGCTTTTATAGACGATTGCAGTAACGCTGATTCAGCCTCAACAACAGGCGCGGAAAATTTCAGATACTCTTTTGGTACACTGTAATCAAGATCAAAACTGAGGAAGGTCTTTTTTGTCGGCCCAATATCACGACCTACCAGTAATTTAAGCTGCCACGGTGATGCGGCATTAAATTTCAAATCAGCAGGTGTTCTGAACAAATCCACGTCTGGCAAGTCAGGTGATCCTTCGGCTACAATTTCTCGCAGACGTTTATGGTAGCGGTCATGAAAACGAACGGATTGGTCGCCCTGAACAATCTGAAAGCGGTCAAAAATACCGCCGCGTACATAACCCGAACCTTTGAATGAAAATCGCCCGCTAGCGGCCAGTAAAATTGCCACTTCACCCGGCTTTATTTTTTTCAGAAGATTCTGGTATTCTCTCTCACCCAGCAGACTACGACCAATGCTGGGAATGGAAACAACGGCTGCAAAGAGTTCAATAAATGTCTCGTCAGCATCTCCTTGTTCAGGAAACTCTTGCGCCAATACATTGCCTGAGTCTATAAAGGCCTGGTTTATCTGACTCAAAGTGATTTTCAAACGGCGTACCGAGCCTTCTTTAAGCAGTGTGTTCCAGTCCTTAATGAGATTTATATGCCTATTCACAACAGCGACAGGGCCTATTTGTTTGCGCTCAAGCTCAAGTCCGGATAGGCCATAATGGCGCGCGACCTTTATGGCACTGCGCAAAATATTGTCATCCATGACCATCACCGTCACCGTGGCTCCGGAGACAATATCGATTTTATGATCCTCTGAACCACGTACCAGATTACCGACATCCAGCCCTTCATAATCTTTGAGCACAGCCGTAATGCGTTTTTCCGGTATGCCTATTAAGACGATAGGTTCATGATGTTCAACCAGTAATACTTTACGGATAATGCCCTGCATATCGATCGCTACGAGCTGATGAATAGGCTTGCCAGAATAACCAATTGTATTGACATAATCTGTGGTAAGAAAAACAAAGCCGAGTTGCTTGCCGTTTTTAAAGGCGGCAGCCACTACCGGCTCCGGCGTCACGGCACCTAATTTATCCGCCCCAGGAAATATCTTTTCAATACTGATCGCATCAAGAAAACGCGGCAGCTCTGTGCCGGCATGTGCGACATTTGAATTCATGCATTGAACAAGTAGTAACGTCACGCTTAATCGTAATATAGTCTTAACAGTCATCAATGCTTTAGCTCATTCTTTTTGTATTCAAGCAATTACAATATCTATCACTGATATAAATCGACAGACGGTATTTAATAAAATAATTGTAATGCCACTAGTAAACATATAATCCGTCTACTGAAAAATTATCGTTAATCGTCTTGTCCATTATGCTTCTGATATTTACCCTTACATTACCTAAGGAATTACCTACTATTGAAGTTGGTTATTAGTATGCGTCAATTTGTCACGGCTTATATGACCTAGATCAAGGATGCACGATTCTTAATGTCTCATTATTAACGCCATGGAAATTCTGCAAATATGCTAGCAAGCAAAGTAAAAACAACCGGCGACCTGATGTCTATTGCACTGCAGGCAGAGCGCGAAGCGATCCGTCGTTATTCGCAATTAGCCGTTAGCATGCATCAGGCAAATAATGAATCAGCTGCGTCTTTATTTGAACGCATGCTGCACGAAGAACAGCAACATGAGCGCCTGCTAGAAGAATGGATGAAACAGGAAGGCATTAAAGAAAACACAGAAATCCCCGCCATCAGCTGGAGTGATCCACAGGTCGACACCACTTATAATGAAGAAGCCTGTGACCCTCTTAATAGCTCGCCGTATAAAGCACTTGCTTTTGCCGTGCACAATGAAGAGATTGCATTTAGCTTTTATACACACGTTGCCGCTGAATCAGACAACAAGACAGTGCGTCAGTATGCTGAAATTCTGGCCCGGGAAGAACTCGGCCACGCCGCCCTGCTCAGAGCAGAAAGACGCTTAGCCTATCATGCTGAACGCAAAGCCAGCACAGCAGAACCGAGACTTGATCCCAAAGCGATTCATAATGAAAGCGACGTGCTGGCAGCAGCCATACACATCGACCGTTACCTGGCTGAAGAAGTTAGCCTGATGGCAAACGATTATGCCGGAATAGATGAACTCGCACTAAAAATACAACAACAAATTTCAGATAATGAAAAAGAACTTAATGATAAAACACGCAAGCAAGATATGCCGCTCAGTGAAGATATAATGCAAAACCTTGAACAACTTAAATTATACAATGCACATATGAATGCCCGCTTTAACAGCTCCGGCTCTGGCGTGCAGCGATTATGGGCTTGTTGTGACCGCAGCTTTGCCTTTTACGATGCTATCGTTACTACTGCCGCTGATGACAGCATCATGCAAACCGCGCAAAAGCTCTCTGCATCTGCCCTCGATACAATCGGCATTCTAAAACGCATTATCGGTAATGAATAAAGGCCGCTTTACCCTGCCTGCAACAATAACTGCCACCAGCGAGCGCACTCAGTGCGGCTATACGTCGATTTAAAATAACGATTGAATCGATTAAAAAATATCGTTTGTACCTGGCTATTATTAATGGGTAAATAGCGACTTTCAAAACTGACATTGAGTGAATACAATGAAAACACCTTTCAATACATTACTGATTATTCTGGCTCTAACATTGATTTCTGGCTGTGAAAATATGATGGCAAAAGATGCGCCTGCCGAAAGCGAACAAACGTCACAAGCTGAAAAATCAACGGCAGAATAAGCCAATAATGTTTTAAAAAAAGGCGACGGATACTGTTCATCTTTCGCCTTTTTTGTTTAAGCGATGTTCATCGCATTGCCTGCCAAAGACCGGCTCTCAGCCATTTATTTACCGGCTCTTATCAGCCCGCCCAGGCCGGCATCATCAAGTGATGTATTTAACAATAAGCGGATATCTGATGCCTTTTCCATCTTCATTGCTGTTTTTGCCAGCGCCTGAGCCTGCCCGGTCGTGAATGAGCGGACCACACGCTTAACCCTTAACAAACTGCCGACACTCATACTCAGACTGTCAATACCCATACCCAGTAAAATCAAAGCTGAAGCCGGGTCACCGGCCATTTCCCCACAGACACTGACCGGCTTGTTATATTCTTTTGCGATGCTGACTATATGTTGTATAGCATGTAGAACCGATGGGTGCAGTGAGTTATACAGTTCTGCAACCTGTTTATTATTTCTATCAACTGCCAACAGGTATTGCGTTAAATCGTTACTGCCTATGGAGAAAAAATCAACGCGCCTGGCCAGAGCCTGCATCTGATAAACAGCCGACGGCACTTCGATCATGACGCCAATTTGTGGATAGGCCAGGTCACTGACACCTTCACTGATTAGCTCCCTGTGTGCTTTTTTTATTAATGATACGGCATCATCTACCTCAGCCACATCGCTCACCATCGGCAACATCAGGCGCAGATTATTGCCATAGATATTGGATTTTAATATCGCCCTTATCTGTGTTAAAAATATGTCCGGATGATCGAGCATTATGCGTATGCCACGCCAGCCCAGAAAAGGATTTTCTTCTTCCACCGGGAAATAGGGCAAGGCTTTATCTCCGCCTATATCCAGTGTTCTGAATGTAACCGGTCGCGGTGAAAAACTCTGTAATACCTGTTTATAGATAACAGCCTGTTCCTCTTCACCGGGAAAGCCGTCACACATAATAAAAGGAATTTCAGTACGGTATAAACCAACCCCTTCTGCTCCGCTTTTAATAGAGGGTGAAATATCTTCTAACAAACCGGTATTCACCTGCAGTGCAACCGGCAGACCGTCGATGGTTTCTGATGGCAGATCAATTAATTCTGATAACTCTGCATTAATTATGCTCTCTTCACGAATTAAGCGACGAAATTCATCAATAATGGTTTTAGATGGTTTAACAAATACCTGACCACCATAGCCATCAACGATGATCTTCTGTCCCTTGATTCTGCTCACTGGCAGGTCATCAATGCCCATTACTGACGGAATATTTAAGGCATGAGCCAGTATCGCAACATGGGATGATGCCGAGCCTTTAGTAGAAACAATAGCAACGAGATGCTGCAGAGGCACTTCTGCAAACTGCGAGACAGTGACCTCTTCAGCCACCAGCACCACCGGGGCCGACACATCTGGCAGCGCCACTTTCTGCTGTTGCAAGTGAATTAACAGTCGCCTGCCCAGATCCATTATATCAACAGCACGTTCGCGTAAATACGCATCCTCCATATCATTAAATTTTTTCACATGCACGGAAATGGTTTCACGCAATGCGCCTTGTGCCCACTGCCCGGCCCTGATGCGACTGATAACAGCATCAATTAATGAATCACTTTTCAGCATCAAACCAAAGACATCAAATAAAGCCAGCTCCGCGGCTGAGATCGAAGCCTGCATTTGACGAGACAGCTGTTTATACTCATTTTCAACATTGCTCACGGCCTGTCTAAACAGGCCGATATGCTCTTCTATTTCATCACCACTAATATTTGAATCCGGCACTTCCATAAGGCTTGCAGGCGGGAAAAGCACCAGCGCATCACCTATTGCAATACCTGGCGAGCCGGCGATGCCTTTCATGTTATAAGAATGCTCTTCGACACCCTCAATTAGCCGGTTGACTTCACCCATTTTCTCGGCGTGTGAAATGGCACCGGCTAATTGTGCCGCAAGCGTGACTAAAAAGGTTTCATCGTTTGAAGAGAAACGCCGGTGCAGTGTCTGACGCACAACCAGTACGCCGAGCACATGCCGATGCTGAATAATAGGCACCCCTAAAAAGCCATGAAATGAAGCCTCATTAGTTTCAGTCACAAAACAATAATTTGAATGGCTGTGAGCATCTTTAATATTGAGCAGTTCAGCCTGATTAAAAACCAGACCAACCAGACCCTGATCAAAATTAAACCTGATCTTACCGACTGCGTCCGGGTTAAGACCATCCGTTGCCATCAGAACCAGCTGTTTGGCATTGGCATCACAAAAATAGACAGATACGGCATCGACTTTCATGACCTGGCGTATACGTTGTACGGTAATATCTAACGCCTGCTCGAGTGTGGATGCATCATTAACATTTTGAACAATGTTTTTCAGGGTATCAAAAATTCTGTTTGACATAATATTAACTGCCGTATCGTTCCGTATTCAATCTCTACAATACCGCTTTTGAGTATTGGCGGCCATAAAAAACCCCGGTGATTACCGGGGTTTATCTACTATTAAAGCCGTATTTTAAAGCTATTTAGCCGCTAGTTTATTTGCTGAACCGGCTCTTCAGTGACAGGAGTTGAAACAGTGTAACTTTCAATGCAGTCCTGAATAAAGCCTGCTCTCTCACTCTCATCGACAATACCTTCACTGCTAGCCTGTTCTGCACAATAGCTAGAAACCTCATCATCAGATTTCATATTTTCAGAGGCATAAACAGTGTTTACTGCAAAAGTGAAGGTTAAAACTGTCAATAATGAATAAAACTTCATAGGTGCTACTCCCGTAGTAAAGGTTGAAGTTGATACATCTGTCACCTTTATATGTGTGATTCAGAATGCAGCCTTTTTAAGGCTAAATTAATCGCCAGTAAAGTGAATAATTTAGCATGTCACGATCAGTTATTTAGATTAGAATCAGCAACTGCATTTTCAAGCTATTTGCAGTCTTTTGTCAGTCACTTAATAGGTATACGTTAATGGATGTAGGTTTGCTCAAAGCCTTTCTGGAAGTCAATCGTGCCAAACACTTTGGCAAGGCGGCTGATAATCTTTTTATCAGTCAATCGGCTGTCAGTGCCAGAATAAAACAACTCGAAGATGAGCTGGGCATACGTTTATTTACCCGAGAGCGTAACAATATTAATCTGACGACAGCTGGCAAAAAATTTCTTATCTATGCAGAAACCATTCTCAGCACCTGGCACAGGGCCCGACAGGAAATTGCGATTCCTGAAGGCATTGATACCTTATTAAGTATTGCCGCCCTGCCCAGCATCTGGGATGTTTTTCTTGAAGACTGGCTTAGCTGGTTCCACAAGAGCAGCACTACCACAGCCCTGCAAGCTGATACCATGCTATCGGATTCATTAATTCGGGGTCTGCTGGACGGCGTTATCGATCTGGGTTTTGTATTTGACCCGCCAAAAACACCACAACTGTGTGTCAAAGAGCTTGCGGCTGTCGCACTCATAATGGTTTCATCTGAACCTGACTTAAGCCCCGAAGAAGCGGTTAATAATAATTATATTTATGTAGACTGGGGCACATCCTTTTCTGTTTTACACGCCAGACAATACCCTGAAATCCCCGCCCCGAAACTAAGAGCCAATGTTGGCCGGATTGCACTGGGTTTTCTAAACCAGTGTGGCGGCTCGGCTTATCTGCCTGAAGCGATGGTCGAGCAGCGGCTAGGCTCAAGCCTGTTCAGAGTTGAGCATGCCCCGGTTATTAAAAAAGCCGTTTATGCTGTGTATTCCAATACCAGCAGTAAACTTGATTGCATTGAGAATGCACTGGGCTGGTTTGATAGAGACTAGTCCCAGACATCTGAGCAGCCTTTTAACAGGCGCTCCATTTCACGGTCTTCCCTGAACGTGTCAAGCCGCCGGCGTGCCGTGTTATAGATCTTTAATGAGCGCTTTTTTTCAGCTTCATGTTCGTAATTATTGAGCACTTCATCATCGAGCTCAATATCAAAATCCACATCATTACTCGTTTCTTTTACCATTACTTTATACCACTCAAACCATCGTTCTTATTAATACCTGAAAACGCATAATATTTATCAACTTGCATTGACTGTAAAGATAAATATTTTAATCGTGGTAATTAATATTAATAATCGATTGATGTCATTTCATCTTATCTCAGAGCAGCAGCCGTCAGCTCGTTCACAGCATGAAAACAATGAAATAATAATAACCATAGCTGGCTCTGGGCAGGTTTAACAAAAGCCCGCTGACGTTTATAGCGCTTTGAATGATTCAATAATCTGTTAGCTTTATATCAGCTTATTACTGATTTGATCGAAGCGACTAGCCGTCTTAATGGCCACAGGCTTAGTCAGATAATGACAATACTGTCGGTTGTCTGCGTTATCTTTATTGCACTGCGTTTAATGCCGGTTCTTGATGGCATGAGTTCTCAATAGCCAGCTGAACTGAGAATCAGAAACGGCTATTTCATATTACCAGGTGTTATCTCAACTATCGCCGTACTGTTATGATATCTGTTCAGGCGTGTGCGCTGGTTGTAAGCCTGGCGTAATCAATACACAAGCGATGCCCATGCTTTCTATGTGGACTCATCCGGCCAAATGATGTGACGTATATTATTTTTGCCCGATTTTTTAACCTCATACATCAGGTCATCAACCAGTTTGATCATGTCACGGCTGGAATCCATCAGCTGTGAAAAGGTTACAACACCAATACTGAATGTGACCGGCCAGTTTTTCACCTGCATCGCCACTAAAAGTTCCGCTTGCAGGTTTTCTAACACCGGCAGAGTAGACTCAGCCTTCAGTGTTGGAAATAAAACAGCAAATTCATCACCACCCAGTCGCGCTGCAAAATCGGGTTTTCTGATATTATCTGACAGCACAGCTGCCACGGTTACTAACAGCTCATCACCGACATCATGACTCATGGAATCATTGACATATTTGAAGTTATCCAGGTCAAAATAAGCGATGGTAAAAGCTTCAGGATAGCGTCGGCATCGGGCGTATTCCCTTTCAAGCTGCTCCTGAAAAAAACGGCGATTAGACAAACCTGTTAGCGGGTCTGTATCAGCCAGGCTTTCTTCAAGTATGAGCCTGTCATGTACGATAATTAATAAATGGAGAATGATTAAGAAAAAACCCAGCCTGACAAATGTATTCCAAAGCGGCACTAATGCCAGCGAATACTGCTGGCCGGCCGCAATATCAGCAACCAGCCAGATTGCCGCCGAGACAATGGCAATTATTAAACCTGTATTCTTTCCGGCATACCAGCCCGCGATAATAATGGGAATGGTATAAAACACCGAAAATGATATTTCAGGTCCCATCAGGTAGTCTATAACACCCAATAGCAGGCTCCATGAGAGCATCATCAAAAAGCAATAGCGATTACTTAATTGTTTAAAATACTTGTCGATAAGCTCTATCATTCCTCTACCTTATCCTGGCGGTTAATCTGATCTGCGTTAAAGCTGAAAAAACGATTACATTTTGACAGCAACTAAGCGCTGTCCTCTTTTCTGCGTTGCAACCGGGGCTCTCTTAAGAAACTCAGCCAGTGGGGTATCTTATGTTTACCAAACGGATAATAGGCAATCATAATCAGCAGCGACAGGGTAAATAAATGTGACTCTGGATAACGAAGTATTAACGCACCTAACCAGTCCATCTGTAAAACAGGCAGTGTGATCACTGTAAGAATCAGGGTCCATGCCAATCGAACAAAAGCGGTATGACTGCCCATTTTTTCTATTGATGAGAAGAAACGATCAACCAGCGATGTAATAATAACAATCGGCAGTAATATTAAATGGCCTTCTGTAGCCAGTGAAAAGTGATCGAGCACCGAAACCCCTATTACCATACTGCTGGCTACCAACGTAAAAATAATTGAAAGCCGCGGTGTTCGTGACATCTGATGGTGGAACGTTGGCCGCCCAAAATAAACTAAAAGCAGGGTAATTGTGAGGATCAAAATTGTTGTTTCACGCTCAGCATAAGTAACCGCAAGCGCGAGGATAGTCGGTGTAAAAACGCCAAAGCTGTGCACCCCCCAGAGCTGCCGGATTAAACTGCTTATTAAAGCCCCCAGAGGCAACAGCATTAACAGGGCAAGCTGCATACGCGTATCGGCAGGCAACCTGTCAAGCATGAACACCTGGTACCATTCAGCGCGTAAATTATCAGGGCTGCTTAGCGTCGCCGGTATGCGTTCAATATTAATATCATTTGCAAACACATAATCATCAGTTGTACTGCGTTTACCCGCCAGACGCCCCGATACAATACCTTCACCGTATTTATCAAAAGCAACATAATTAACCGGTAACTGACGCTGGAAACCAAGGCCCGGGTGATAAGCTGACCAGCTATCATTTATATACACTTCTACCCAGTATTGGGGATTAGCGAACGGGTCATCTTTGATCTCAAGGCCGGTTATCAGTCGTGCAGGAATACCGGCTTTGCGGCACAGCGCAACCATTAGCCGTGCCCGCTCATTGTGATCGGCCGAGCGGGAAGCAAGTATCTCTGCTGCATGCCGTGTTTGTTTTGCTCTATGACTGGAAAATTGCTCAAATATCTTAAAGATACGCTCGACGAGTTTTTCGCTATCCGCCTCATTGACACCAATGCGGACAAGTTCTGCTGACAATCGCCGGTCTTCCAGTTGCAGTAATTCATCATCGGCAAGAAAAAACTGTCGCCTCTCACTCGACAATGCCTTTGTATTGCCTTTATGAAAATGGGGCGTCTGGCTAAGCTGCAAGGTAAACTCGGCTACGGTCTGATATTTGCCGGCCAGATCCGGCCGAAGCCGTATTGAACGCTTAGGTATGGCTGTATTTGTCGAGGCGGGTAGCAGTCGTAATCCGGCATGATTTAAACTGCGGCCAACCAGGCGAATGTTCTTTGATTCATAAGGTGGCTGGATGCTGATAACCGTCTTTTCATTGTTAATGACATGACTGCTATCAATAGTAATTAACCAGTTTTCATCGCCGTGAGCTGGCCGCCCATCAAGTGTGAGATAATGAATAACAATCAATACAATCCCCATTAAGGATAATGCAAACGCGAATCGACGCATATAAGATGCTTCATTCTGTCTTTTTTTATTGATACTCATCTGTCAATGCTCAATGCTCAATGCTCAATGCTGGCCATTATTAAAAAATAATGCTTTATTTTTGCTATAATATCCAGTAAATAACAGCTTAATACACAACATGTAATAGATTTTAGCCTTATGACCATAGCCACTTTACGAAATATATCGATAGCGTTTTTCCTCATCATGCATCAGCCTGCCGCCAGTGCGTTACCCACAATCGGCTGGGTAGAAGCGGTACACATTCTTCCTGAAAGATTTAATATCGAGGCAAAAACCGATACGGGTGCCGATCATTCATCCATCGATGTCGTTGAATGGAAAAGTTACCTGCATAATGATCAGGAATGGATTCGTTTTAAAGTGCTTAACAACAACGGTGATTTACAGGTATTTGAAAGAGAACTTAGCCGTTATGCCATGATCAAGCGCAAGCGAGCCGAGCCCGTGAAACGCCCGGTTATAGAAATGTGGTTATGTATTGGCAAACAAAAATTTCTGGCTCCTGTTAATTTATCAAAAAGAAAAGACTTCAAATATCGCATGTTAATCGGTCGCAGCCTTCTCAGCGGCAATTACCTGGTTGATTCTGCGGCTAAACGAACACTATCACCTGAGTGTGCGCTATAGCTTTTACCATGCGGCGTACTCAAACCCAAACTCATTAACGGCCCAGCCGTTTTTTTGATTGCACAAAAACACCGCGTTGAGCGTTACAAATAATGCTATCGTTAGCACGGATTTTAAGAGCCAGTAGATTTTCAGATAGATGAAGCCTTACGGTTTCCTGCCTGCACAGAGAATCATATAAACAGGAGACAAAATGGCATCCGCTCCCCCTATAGAAGAAGAAACGACCAGCAACCCTCTCGACAATATCATTGGCAGCTTAAAGGCGGGTGATGACTCAGCGGTTGTTGCCCAACTAGAGCAGCTGCATATTTCCGACGTCGCCGCGTCGCTGGAATCTTTGCCCCCTGATTTACGCCAGCAACTCTGGGAAATATTGCCTCAGGAAATTGAAGGTGAAACCTTAACTCACCTCAGCGAAGAGGTCCGTGCCCGCATTATCGGTGACATGGAAAATGCCGAGCTGGTTGCCGCTACCCAAACCATGGAAGTCGAAGACCTTGCTGATGTCATAGACGAATTGCCCGAAGATGTCAGCGAGGCCATTCTCGATTCATTGAATAATGAACGGCGACAGCGACTGGAAAACACACTTTCTTTTGCTGATGGCACAGCGGGTCGATTGATGAGCACCGACGTCATTAGCGTTCGTACCAATGTCTCTCTGGCTGTTGTATTACGTTATCTGCGTTACCTGAAGCCATTGCCATTACACACCGATGCGCTCATGGTCACCGATGAAAACGGCATTTATCTGGGAAAGCTGGCGATCAGCACTGTTGTTTCAGAACACCCTGAGACCATGGTAGGCGATGTTATGCAAACAGACATCGATCAGGTTCAGGCAAATGCCAGTGATCATGATGTCGCCACTTTGTTTGAGAGGCGCGACTTAATTTCTGTTGCCGTGCTCGATGAAGCAAATCATTTATTAGGCCGAATTACTATTGATAACGTGGTTGACATTATCATGGCCGAAGCCGATAAAGCCTTGCTCGCCAGTGGTGGTCTAAAAGAAGACGAAGACCTTTTCTCACCGGTTTTTTCCAGCGCAAAACGCCGCGCCGTCTGGCTTGGAATCAATTTACTCACTGTTTTTCTCGCCGCCTGGGTTATTGGCCGCTTTGAAGAAGTACTGGATAAAATTGTGGCACTGGCTGTGTTAATGCCGGTGGCGGCGAGCATGGGCGGCATTGCAGGCAGCCAGAGTTTAACCTTAACAATTCGTGGCCTGGCAATGGGCCAGGTGACGAGCGCTAATTTGCGCTGGTTAGGCAATAAAGAACTGGCCGTTGGTTTACTCAATGGTTTGGTCTGGGCGCTGGTCGTAGCACTGGTGACCTATGCCTGGTTTCAGAATACAGGCATTGCCCTGGTCATTGCCGCCGCGCTGATGTTAAATCTGATCGTGGCGACGTTTTCAGGGGTTTTAATTCCTGTTGTATTGACGCGCATGAACATTGATCCGGCACTATCCGGAGCCGTTGTTTTAACAACCGTTACCGACGTGGTTGGTTTTTTGTGTTTTCTGGGTCTGGCGACATTATTTCTGCTGTGAAGATAATAATTTCAGCTACAATATGCCCGCACAAGTCATATACTAAAAAAAGATGTCATTAAAGAAATGAAAGGGTTACACATCATGAAGCCACAATGCATTAACGTCGGCTGGCGAGAATGGGTTTTGTTACCCGAACTGGGCCTGCCCGCCATCAAGGCTAAAATTGATACCGGTGCCAAAACATCCTGTCTGCATGCTTTCTCTATCGATGAGTTTATTGTTGACGGTAAAAAATGGATTCGTTTTGGCATACACCCTCACCAGGATGACACCGATACAGAGTTTTTCTCTGAAGCCGAAGTGATAGATGAACGCATTGTTTCAGATTCAGGCGGCCACAAAGAAAGCCGCTATGTTATATCCACCAATGTGGTGCTTGCAGGCCAGCGCTGGCCTATCGAAATCACGCTCACCAACAGAGATAATATGCGCTTTCGCATGCTGCTTGGCCGCACTGCGATGGTACATAAAATAATCGTTGACCCCGCTGGCTCTTTTTTACTGGGCAAACCTGAAAATAATACAAAACAACAAGGCTAAATGATGAAAATTGCTATTTTATCCCGCAATAAAAACCTGTACTCTACCCGACGCCTGATTGAAGCCTGCACCCAACGGGGGCACGATGCCGTGGTGCTTGATGTGTTGCGCTCATACATGGAAGTGGTACCCAGCAAGCCAGAAGTACATTTTAAGGGCAATACGCTTGAGCCTTTTGATGCCGTGATTCCAAGAATCGGCGCCTCGGTTACTTTTTATGGCACCGCCGTTTTAAGGCAGTTTGAAATGACGGGCGCCTTCCCTCTGAACGAATCGGTTGCTATTTCCCGTTCGCGCGACAAACTGCGCTCGTTGCAGCTGTTATCCCGTAAAGGTGTCGGCCTGCCCAGCACCGGCTTTGCACATCACCCTGACGATATTGATGATTTAATCAAGATGGTTGGCGGTGCGCCGCTGGTGATTAAACTGTTAGAAGGCACACAGGGTATCGGCGTGGTCTTAGCAGAAACTAAAAAAGCGGCGGAAAGTGTTATCGAAGCATTTATGGGCCTGAAAGCCAATATCATGGTGCAGGAATATATTAAAGAAGCAGGCGGCGCGGACATTCGTTGTTTAGTGGTTGGTGATAAAGTGGTTGCCGCCATGAAACGTCAGGCTTTGCCCGGTGAGTTCCGTTCCAACCTGCACCGGGGCGGCTCGGCATCATTGATTAAAATCACGCCGCCCGAACGTGCAACAGCCGTTAAGGCCGCAAAAATAATGGGCCTCAATGTCGCCGGGGTTGATATTCTTCGCTCCGAACGTGGCCCTTTAGTAATGGAAGTTAACTCCTCGCCCGGGCTTGAAGGCATTGAGATAGCAACCGGTAAAGATATCGCCGGCATGATCATCGAACATATAGAAAAAAATGCCAAGCACAATAGAACAAAAACCAAAGGCAAGGGTTAACAGCCATGCCCGACAAGCCGCTTACAATTAATGGTGAGACTTTTGCCCCGGGTACGCGTACCACAGTAGAGTTGCCGGTGGCTCGCTTGTACACCCATACCTCAATGAGTATGCCCATCCATGTTGTCAGAGGAAAAAAAACCGGACCTCGCATGTTTATAAGCGCTGCCATTCATGGTGACGAAATTAATGGCGTTGAGATTATTCGCCGCTTATTAAAACTGCCTGTTTTAAAACGCCTTTCAGGTACCATCATCGCCGTACCCATCGTCAATATACACGGCCTGATCAATCACTCCCGTTACCTGCCCGACCGGCGGGATTTAAACCGCTCATTCCCGGGCTCTGAAAAAGGCTCGATTGCGGCAAGATTAGCCAATCTGTTTATGCAGCAAATTGTCTGTCAGAGCACGCACGGCATTGATCTGCACACCGGAGCCATCCATCGCAGCAACCTGCCGCAAATACGCGCCAATCTTGATGATCAGGAAACCGATACATTAGCCAGAGCATTTAATGTGCCGGTTATTATTTCGTCCAATATACGCGATGGTTCTTTAAGAGAATCCGCAGCTGAATACGGCATCCCCATGTTGTTATATGAAGCAGGCGAAGCACTCCGGTTTGATGAAGTCTCTATCAGGGCCGGTGTTGACGGTATAGTCAATGTCATGCGCACCCTGCAGATGCTGCCACCTTCTCGCAGTAAATCGAAAACATATACTGAACCAGTAGTGGCCCGTTCGAGTACCTGGGTGCGTGCAGCAGACAGTGGCATTCTGCGCACCATGGTACCGTTGGGTAGCCGGGTAAAAAGAGGCACCTTGCTGGGCGTTGTATCAGATCCCTTTGGTACCACTGAAGAACAAATCACTTCTACCTGCAATGGCATCATCATTGGCCGAACTAACCTGCCACTTGTCAATGAAGGCGATGCCCTGTTTCATATTGCCCGTTTTGAAGACGTCAGCGAAGCTGCCGACAAAGTCGATGAATTCAACGAAGAACATACGCCCGAGACGATCTCCTCACCTCACCCCGAGAGCCCGATTATTTAAACCCTGCCCGGCGTCAATCATCACAGCCTAGGCTAAAAATCCTCAACAGCGGGTATAGAAAACTCAAACTCGCCAATAAGACTGACAACGGGGTCAAATAAAGCAGCTCAAGCCTGAAACAGATGCCGATACATATCTGAAGCCGCTAATGACACCGTTTCACGGCCAGGCTGAGACAAGTCTGCAGCTGTTCGACAGGCTAATGTACGTATAACTACCTATATTTATCAGTAGCAAAGGCCGAGTAAACTATGACGGTTTAGCTATTTAAAAGGGAGTGATACACTGAATGTTAGACCAAATTTCAATATCAGACTGCAAAAAATATATTCAGGTTATTTGTGATAAAAAATCTGGCATTAACGATTTAAAACAAACAGTTCAGCATGTTATGTCCCTCTACAAAGTCAACGGTATTGATAAAGTGTATATCGATGAACGTGACAGAGCCTACACGCCTTCAACTGTCGAGCACCTGCAAATCGCGACGTTTTTATCAGAAACAACCTCGGGTCTGATAACATTTTCAGTCTTGATTAACGAACAGGTATCTAATCGTGACTTTTTTAAAACCGCCGCTTCACTTAGAGGCTGTTCGGTGGCTTATTTTAATGAAAGATCGTCTGCCCTGTCATGGCTAATGTCTTAATCTGGAGCACGCTGGTATTCTAAATTATGCGCTTTGGCTCAGCTTTAAAAAAAGAGACATCAGTCAGTCATCGTTTAAGTACTTGCTAGCAGCTCAGAGCTGGCACACTGCCGGCAAACCTTGCAACCGTTAGCAGAACCATTGGCTAAGCATCAGTAGCTGACAGCCTTGTCACAGCTTATGTCGTTATTGGAAGCCACCGGTTTTTGCCATGAGCCATGTCTTTTTGGCAGACTAGAGACAGCTGTTATTTTCCGTTTTGATTTTGTATTGTTCAAAATTTTGCATCCGCTGTGAACAATGAAGAAGCCGAACCACAACCAGCACAAATTATATTTGATGTGTGTCTGCACCTATTTTTGAATCAAACTTAGACGATGCTAAACAGTTAGATTAAAACCCTTGAGTTTAATGGTAATCGTGATAGTAATGCCTGCATCTCGCGCTGGTAACTGCAGAACGATGCGGCATAGATGGGCAGACAGAAACGGTATTGTCAGGGCTTTTTTTAAAATGATATTTTTGTAAGCATGTTATAACTGATTTTTTGATGCTTTTGAAAGTTCAAATGACCCTCTTTTGTTGTGTTCTTCGATTATTTTAAGCCGGTCTTGCTCAGGCCGATTTTGACTGAGCTTATACTTGCATTGAATGTCTGATATGTTTATTTCAATACCGACAATAGCTTCAAGCAAAGCATCCTTGTAAACGGCTTGCCAGGGTTTTTCTTGCCCAGACTCATAAATTTTCGTAATACCATTCACAATATGACGAAGCTTTTCTTTTTCAGTGATGATTTTAGCATTGCCGTATAGATGAACAGACTGGTAATTCCATGTGGGCACACCCGGTGAGCAATACCACGAGGCAGAAACGTAATCATGCGGGCCTTGAAAAGTAACTAAAATCTCTTGCCCTTCAATGTGCTGCCATTGAGGATTTTTTTTAGCCAGGTGACAAAGCAGTGTCTGATTCTGCTCACAAAAAACAAAAGGCAGATGCGATGAGAATATTTTACCGTCGACTAATGAAATTAACTGCCCAAAAGAGTTGCCTTGTATAAAAGACAATATTTCGGCTTTATCTGTGACATTAAATACTTTTGGTATATACATATCTTCCCTGAGTTACAACGTGCTGTTAATCACTGCATACTTTTACGCTGCAAGTGCTTGCTCTATATGAAAACCGTTTTAGAGACATCGTTTGGTAAAATTATTAATCTCTTTAACCGATGTGATCCTGTAAATATCTTTATCTTTAGCTCGACGCTGGATCTCAGCGAACAGCTCGGCTGTCCAGAATCCGGGCGACAGCCGCAGATATTTCCAGCTTGCCAGCGTAGCTTTAAAAACCGAACATCCTTCAGGCCAGCCTTGTGGTTTTACAAACCAGCTTTTTAGCAGCCTTTTGGTTACCCACCAGTAGTGAATATAATAGGGCAAATCAACGTAAATGAGCGTATCTGCCGCATCAATACGCAGCCAGAACGATTCTAATGTTCCAAGCCCTTCAATTATCCAGCTGTCAGCATCGAGTAGTTCGGTATGCTTTTTTGAATACATTTCAGCTGAAAAACGCTCACCGTTTGTATTGTATTCAATTAAATCTAAAGCACACAGTTTGATACCTGTTTCAGCAGAAAGCTTGCTACTCAAAGTAGATTTTCCGCCTCCTGGCTTACCAAATACAGCCACTCTTTTCATTTAATGAGGTTAGCCTTCTCTCGGATCATGCTTGCATGTAACATTTTACGCCGCTGCAATTTGTTAACGCCAACTACCGTCAGCTTGACATGTAAGACCGGAAATAACTGTGCCAGCCGGATAAAGAACACCATCAAGGTAACACTCTGCAAATGCGGACACACTTAAAAGCATAAGTATCACGGCTAAATATAATTGTTTCATTTCATAATCTCCTTATTATATTGGTGAAGTGCAAGTATTTGAGACGCGGCCCAATAAATCTAACTCTGTGCCAACCACTATGCGCTCTGCCTCAGAGGGAAACAGATTTTTTGCCGTTTCCGGGCTGACCCAAACATGGTCAACATCATTTTCCAGGCAATAAGCACTGCCATATGACTTCCAGGCTCCAACCCGAATCATGCTTTTAGTAATCGACTCTTTTCTATTGTCGAATATTGAAATTGTTTTCCTGTAGAAGTCATTGCCTTTAGTCTCGCAAAAGGCCGCTATACCTTTGTCAAGATCAGGCTGATTGGTTATATGCAGTTTGATATTAAATTCCCGGGGTAAAAACATTGCCTGGCCGGTTTTCTCTAAGTCAATGATGGCCTGTGAAATTACGTCAGTCGATGCAAGGCTCTTAATTCCAGAAATCAATAACGCCTTGTCAGATGCATCAAATGCAGATGGCTGGGTTAAGTCCAGTTGCTTACCGACTGTAAAGCCTCCTGCATCCCCAAATTTGACCTCTGCATATATGCTTTTGTTGGCGTCAATTATTTTGGCTCCCAAAAATATGCCAGTAACAAATATAACAACTCCAGAAATTCCAAGTTGAACTTTAGTCATGCTCTTCCTCCTTGTTAGTGAGTGACTTTATATCTGAGCTAAGCTCACATTAACGTATGCGCACCCTGTCGTATACGTTTTTTTAAAAAACATTACAGATAGCTTATAACCTATTTTGTGCTGTTTATAAAACAAGCCAACTCAGAACACATTTAACTTGATCTTGTAAAGCCTGCAGCCAGTGGCGGTTTATCGTCACTTGTTAGGGCCTGTCATCGTTGGCATTAATCGCTATAAGTATTTTACTCAGCTCATCAATTTTCTGATGCAAGCGTGTGATTTCTAAATCTGTTTTCAAGCTTACTTTGTAGTTCTCTGTTATATCTAACCTGTCTTTTTGAGTTTGCCTGTTTTGCGACATCATGATCACCGGAGCTTGCAACGCGGCAATTGTGGATAACATCAAATTCAGCAATATATAAGGATAGGGATCGAAAGGCTGTTTGGGGCTGACCAGTAAGAATGAGTTGACAGCCATCCATACTACCAGAATGCTTAAAAAAATGATTATGAATGTCCAGGAGCCACCAAAAGTCGATATTTTATCAGCGAGACGCTGACCAAAAGACAACTGTTCATGAAATATTGTATTCACATTTTCAACAATAGGTTCAGCATCTACAATGCTGTTAATAACCTTTTGCTCGGGTGCTTCAAGATCCTTGTAGGCAGAGCCCAAATGCTCTCTGGCTAATTTATTAATTTCTTCTTTCATAATTAACTCTCAATATATAAATTCTGGCCTGGTAGAAAATTTAAGCCGGGTCAGAGCCCAGCTTTCTCTTATACACTGTGTTTTTCA
>JAOUKT010000143.1 GCA_029882395.1 Gammaproteobacteria bacterium | reverse complement strand
TCATGAACTAGAAATGAATCTGGGCCTTAGTCTGGATGATATCGGCCGCTTTCGTATCAATATCTATCTACAGCGCGGTGAAGTCTCGATGGTCATTCGTTACATCAAGGCAATTATCCCGAGCCTGGATGAACTGAACCTGCCGGCTAAATTAAAAGAATTAATTATGCTGAAAAAAGGTCTGGTTCTGGTAGTCGGTTCTACCGGCTCAGGCAAATCTACCACGCTGGCATCAATGATTAATCATCGAAATAAGTCAGAGTCAGGCCATATATTAACTATCAAAGACCCGATTGAATTTGCCTTCAATCATGAGTTATCGATAGTCGGACAGCGAGAAGTCGGGCTCGATACGCGTTCCTATGCCAATGCTTTACGCGAGGCAATGCGAGAAGCGCCGGATGTGATAATGATTGGTGAAGCCCGGGATGAAGAAACCATGAAAGCCGCACTCGGTTACGCCGATACCGGGCATTTGTGTCTGACAACGTTGCATTCCGTCAATGCGAATCAGACACTCGACAGGATACTGAGCTTTTTTAGTAATGACTCGGCCAATCAGGTGCAAATGGATATGTCATTAAACCTGAAGGCGATTGTTTCTCAGCGTCTGATTCAGGCGCGCGATGGTAAGCGGGTCGCCGCAGTAGAAATACTTATCAACACGCCTTATATATCAGATCTTATTCGTAAAGGTGATTTTTCTGATATAAAAGAAATTATGGAAAAAGGAGGTGCAGAAGGCATGCAGACCTTTGATCAGTCGCTTTATGAGTTGTTTAAAAACGGAAAAATTGACCTTAAGGCCGCATTGAATAATGCCGACTCGCGCAGCAACCTTGAATGGCGAATCAATTTTGGGGGCGAAAAAGGCATCAATAAAACAGAAGAATCAGGTGATATGGAATTTCCCAGCTCCATGGATGATTTACCTGATGTTGATTAAAGGCTGTTTTATTATCAAAAATAGCACTGTTTTTAGTACAAACTACAGCTTTATAGTGTGTATTAATGGATTCTGATGTAGATAAGCGTTAAAATTCTCACGCCTAAAAGAACCTGTTAAAAGACTTGGGAAACCATCAATGCAACGTAATGCTCCACGCCGAAATACAATTCTGATCATTCTTGATGGTTTTGGAGTCAATCCCAGCAAGATAAATAATGCCGTAGCCGAAGCAGACACACCCCGCATAGACGAATATTTTTCACTTTATCCTCATACCGTGCTTGAAGCTTGCGGTAATGCCGTGGGTCTGCCTGAAGGTCAGATGGGCAATTCAGAAGTCGGCCACATGACACTGGGCTGTGGCTCGGTAATTCGTCAGGATCTGGTAAGAATTGACGATGCGATAGAAAGCGGTGAGTTTTTTACCAATTCGGCGCTCTGCTCAGCAATTGAGGAAGCTAAAAAATCAGAACGTCCGATGCACTTACTGGGTCTGGTTTCTGATGGTGGTGTGCACAGCCATACCAATCATTTGCTGGCATTGATTGAAATGTGCAAGCGCAGTGGCATAAAACCCGTTGTACATATGATTGCAGATGGCAGAGATACTGCGCCGCGTTCAGCGCACCAGTTTATAGAAAAAATTGTAGAGCCATTAGAGGATGCGGGTGGCGTTATTGCCACAATCTGTGGTCGTTATTATGCAATGGACCGGGATAACCGCTGGGATCGAATCAAAGTATCCTGGGATTTGTTGGTTAACGGTGTTGGTCGCGAAGCGGCAAGCGCTGATGAAGCGGTTGATTTTTCTTATGCTGAAGATGAGGGGGATGAGTTTATTCAGCCTACGTTCATAGCCGGTGGAGAACTGATTCGCCCCGACGATAATGTGATTTTCTTTAATTTTAGAAATGATCGTCCGCGCCAGCTAACAGCCGCATTAACTAAAACTGGCTTCGATCATTTTGAGCGTGGTGAGTTTGAGTCGGCCTCCGTTACCTGTCTTACAGAATAT
>JAOUKT010000142.1 GCA_029882395.1 Gammaproteobacteria bacterium | reverse complement strand
ACCACCGTACTGGGAACTGCTACAACTGGCGCGCCGTGCAAAGACACAGCTGCAAGCAGATGCCGAATAAATATTTTCAAGAGTTAATGATTTCATGTAAGGAGCCGGTATGGAAGAGCTGACAAAGGGCGCAGACGGAAAATTACGCTGCCAATGGTGTGATGTTACAGCGGAGTATATCGATTATCATGACAAAGAGTGGGGCTACCCGGTCAGTGATGATCAGCGCCTGTTTGAAAAAATATGCCTGGAAAGTTTTCAATCCGGCCTGAGCTGGCGGACGATACTTGCTAAGCGAGAAAATTTTAGAGCGGCCTTTCATCACTTTGATTTTGAGAAAGTAGCGCGTTTTACTGAACGCGATATAAACCGGCTTTTGCAGGATGCCGGTATTGTGCGTCACCGAGGAAAGATCGAGGCGGTGATCAATAATGCAAAACGTGCGCGGGAATTAGTCAAACAAGAAGGCTCACTGGCAGCATTCTTCTGGCGCTATGAGCCGGATGAGAAGCAGCTCGTCAAACCACAGAGTCTTTCTCTATCGGCAGAATCAACGGCTTTATCTAAGGAGCTGAAAAAGCGGGGCTGGAAATTTGTTGGCCCGACCACGGCCTATGCATTTATGCAGGCAATGGGGCTGATCAATGACCATATTGAAGGCTGTGTGATCAGAAGCAAAGTGCAGCATGCACGAAAAATTTTCAAGCGACCGGCTGGGGAAAAATAATATATACACGAAGTATTTGGCCAGCACATCATCCGGTCTGATGACAGACGTAAGATACGTTATTTTTGTTGCTACATTTGAATGCCAATACCAAAATGAAACCGTGTTCTGCTTTCACTCTCATCCGCCCAGAGGTGTAACTGCTGTGCTTCAATCAGTGCATAGGTGTATTGTGTGTCACCAATTTTTCCACTGCGTGTACCGCTTACCTTTCCGACGACAGTGAGTTGTTTTCCCTGCGCATAGCTGGCAGCTTCGAGATAACCGTCTCGCAGGATAATAAAACGCCCGAGTGGTTTTTTATCGGTCAGTGGCCGGTGATAAGTATTCAGCGGGTAAGCCAGTATTTCTATCTGTGTAGTATTTTTCAAATTTCTTATATCTAAAATTGTCCCGCCCCAGAGTACTGATTTACCGCGTGTTGCGGGCATGTCATCAATCACCTGTTGTGGCGTTAAGGATGAGTCGACCTGCTTGGTATCAAATTTAGGTGCAGACGCACAGCTTATTTGCAGGGCAATAAAAATGAATGTTAGCAGCTTAATGATCATTGTTTTACTCACTTTTATTTAATGCCGCTGAGGTGGATGGCGGGGCCAGTAAAACGGATCATACCACCACAGCGGGTACAGATTGTTAAGCGGTTCTTCGACCGGCCATAAGAAATGTTGCTGAACATCAACCAGCGGATAATTGTATGGGAATTCACCGATATTAATCGTTTCAGTCTGAGTTAGTTTACCGCTTACGGTGATGATACTGTCGCGTTTGTAAACATGCGGTTCCAGAAATGAATCGAAACTCGCAATAAAACGGCCGTTACTGGCCTTGTTAAGCAGCGGTCTTCCATTAGAACTCAAAGGATAGGCAATAATGATCAGTCTGCTGCTGCTCTGTTTGTTTTCAGTATTGAGAATAACACCGCCCCAGCGAACAGGTTGTGACAGATAGTCATCCGGTGCGGCACGAACCATATCGATGGTGGGAGCATTGGTTAAAGCGTGTTTTATGCCGGTTGGAATTTGCGAACTACAGGCGGTAAAAAATAACACTAAAGCAAACCAGACCGGAGAAAACCAAGCCAGAGAAAACAGTCTCTTAACGAAGTGTGTATTCATGTGAACCTTTGGTTAATCATTTATCTTTAATTTTACTATATGACAGAGCGTTATTAAATGTCACTGTTTATTAACGGTACAAAGACCACATCAAGAACACTGTGCTCATGGCTATGACCTTT
>JAOUKT010000040.1 GCA_029882395.1 Gammaproteobacteria bacterium | reverse complement strand
ACTGGCATGTAGAAAAAGGCGATACGCTCTACGGTATATCACGCGCGGTTTATCCTAAAAATACACGCTTACAGTCACAATTTCGAAAAGAGATTATCAAACTCAATCGCAGTGTGTTTAAAAAAGGTTCGGGGGGCTTGTATATCGGCGCAAAATTAAAGCTTCCGGCCATGCTTAAATCCGGGGCTGTCTCCAGGACTGAAACCAAAACAAAAACAATAACCAGTAAAAAAACGAAACTGAAAAAAGAAAAAATACAACCGCTATTGTTAACTGAAAACAGGTGGACGATACAATCCGGCGATAGTCTTTATTCGATTTCTAAACGCTTTTTCCCTGACTCAAATACCAGGCAGTTTAAGTTAAGGCAGGATATATACCGGTTAAACCCGGATGTATTTAGTCCAGGTCATAATAAAATGGAAGTCGGTTACGTGCTGATTATGCCGGACTATTTAGTCGACAAGACAAAAACAGACAACATGGTGGCCAATAAAGCGGCCAGCGATGATGTCGCTGAAGTCAGCAGTGACGATGGTATGAATACTGACAATAACGTAACAGTATATAAGGCTCACAGCCGGTTTGCGTCAAAATGGTCATTCAGCCTGGGTTATTCAGAGGGCGGGGATATTGTGCAGTCGACTCAGGGCGGTCGCGATATTGGCTTTGGCAGTGGCACGCATCTGCGTTTTAACTATGATGGGCTGTGGAGAAGCCGGCAGGGATATCGCCTTAGCCTGGGCTATCAGCATGACAGGGTGACGGCCGAGCCTGATGATAGTGCAGAACTGAATCAGTCTTATTTACAACTGCTCTATTTATTTAACGGCTCACATTCGGTATTCGGAATAGGTGCTACTTATCATGACAAAATTGTATTCAGGTCTTTTACAGGCACGAATGGTTTCGTCAGGGATGAATATAATGCCGCCACAGGAAGTGTTTTATTATATGAATACAAAAAATTATTTGGCAGTCAAATCATCGGTGTTTCTTACACCTTGCTGGAAACAGAAAAACTCACTGACTTAACTAAAGTCGATTTTTCCCGCTCCGAGCTATACATGCGCTGGGCTTTTTAAGCCAGCCTTGCTCTAAGCTGCTGCAGGCGTTCCGGAGTGCCAATGTCCAGCCATTGGCCAGCATAATACTGCGCGCTGGCTTGCTGGTTATCGGCCGCCGTTCTCAGTAGTGGTGCCAGTGGAAAACGCTCATCGGGCTGGTTAAAAAGCGCGGCTTTATAAATGCCGATACCTGAAAACGTCAAGCGGTTTTCAGTCTGGTTCGATAACAGTTGATTGCAAATGGCAAAGTCACCGTCGGGGTGCTGCTGCGGATTGTCAACTAAAAGCAGATGCGCCAGATGGTTCTCTGCCAGTTTTGGCAGGTTATCAAACGGGTAATCACACCAGACGTCACCATTCACCACTAAAAATGGTTCCGTGCCCAGCAGTGGCAGTGCCTTTTTAATGCCACCGCCTGTTTCTAAGGCGGTTTCTTCGTCAGAGTACGCAATGTGAACGCCATAATGGCTGCCATCGCCCAGTCTTGCATGGATTTTTTCTGCAAGCCAGGCAGTGTTAATGACCAGCTCGTTAAAACCGGCGGCTTTTAAATTAAATATGTGATGTTCGATAAGGCAGTGCTGGTCAATCGTCAATAAGGGCTTGGGGACGTGGTCAGTTAATGGCCGCATACGCTCGCCGCGACCGGCCGCCAGTATCATCGCTTTCATTGAGGCTTTGGCCATTCGAGATTTAGCTTTTCAGCAATCTCGAGTTGTAGCAATAACGTTTTTAGAGGATATAAAAGAGGGTAGCGATCACAGCTTTCAATAATATATTCGAATGTGCGAGGAAGATCGTGCATGTATTCGGGTTTGTTGTCCCGGATATTAAGCCGCGAAAAGATGCCGAGCACTTTCAGGTGTCTTTGCACTGCAATCAGATCAAACCATTGAATGATATCGCTAAACTTATACTGTTTATCAATAATCTTATGTTTATGAGCCGCCTTTAGATAATACGCAACCCACTGTTCGACTTGCTGTCTTGGCCAGCTGATATAACAGTCCTTGAGCAGTGAGGCAAGATCGTAGGTGACGGCACCGTTGACGGCGTCCTGAAAATCCAGAATCCCCGGGTTATTTTCAGCGGTCTGCATCAGGTTGCGGCTGTGATAATCGCGATGAACAAAAACGGCAGGCTGTTGCAATGCATTTTCAGTTAAACACTCAAACGCGCTGTCGAGCAGTTGCTGCTGATGCTGAGTTAATGTGATTTTTAAGTGTTGTTTGATGAACCAGTCCGGGAAAAGCTGCATTTCATTTTCTAATAATGTGCGCTCATAGGCTGGCAGTGATGTTGCTGGCGTTAGCTGGATTTTTATCAGGCTATCAATCGCATCCTGATACAGTGTGTGCGCATTTTCTTGATTTAAAACTGACAGGTATTGAACATCACCCAGATCCGTCAACAATAAAAAACCCTGTTGATGATCCTCGGCCAGGATTTCGGGTGCCTGAATGCCGGCAGAATACAGCTGTTTTGCAATGCTCACAAAAGGCCGGCAGTCTTCTTTTTCAGGCGGTGCATCCATTGCGATCAGGCTTTGATGATTATGCGTAATGCGGAAATAACGGCGGAAGCTTGCATCGGCGGAGGCTACTGATAAATCAAACTGGTTGCTTTTTAGTTGCTCGCCAAGCCAGAGTTTGAGCTGTTGCAGGCGTTTATCATGGGTCATCTTATGGCACGTTTTTTTATCGTTGTTATAATACGGCTATTGTAGCAGATAAGAAGAGAATCAGAATATGAAAGCACCGGTTGTTGTCATCGGATTGGGTGAAATTGGCGCTGTTTTTGCGCGCGGATTTCTAAAATCAGGCCATCCCGTTTTCCCTCTATGCAGGGGAGACAGTCTGCTGCAGTTCAGCTCACAAATTGAAGCCCCGGCAGCGGTAATTGTTGCCGTTGGTGAAGCTGATCTTGAGGCCGTGCTAAAACAAATGCCACAACAGTGGCTGTCTGTTTTGGTACTGTTGCAAAATGAATTATTACCCCGTGACTGGGCCTCGTTAGCCTGCGAGCCTACGGTTATTTCTATCTGGTTTGAAAAAAAGAAAGGCCAGGACTCCAAGGTCATTATCCCCTCACCAGTGCATGGACCGCTTGCCGCATTAGTCCAGGATGCGCTGGCCAGTATTGAGATTGCGGTTAAAATTGTAGCCGACCAGCAGGCAATGTTATCAGAGCTGGTGGTTAAAAACCTTTATATACTGACTTCAAATATAGCCGGCCTTGAAGTCGGTGGTAATGTCGGTGACTTGTGGCATCAGCACCGTGAGCTGGCAGAAGCCGTGATTGATGATGTCTTGCTTGTGCAGGAAAAGTTAGCGGCACAACGTTTTGATAGAAATGAGCTGATAACCTTAATGCTGGTTGCCTTCAATGGCGACCCTTTGCATCAGTGTATGGGCAGGAGCGCGCCAGCTAGATTACAGCGAACACTTGATCTGGCCGCCGATTTTGGCATTGAATTGAAAAAACTGCGCTCTATTTCAGTGGCAACTGAATAGCGGGCAGTTATAGTGATGAGGGCAGCAGTAAAACCGCTTTGCCCTTGTCATTAAAACGGCAACTGATCGTTGCTGCGTATTCAATTTTTAACTGGTTGTAAACATCATCAAGCGCGAGCCCCATTGTTTTCGCAATCACAACGCGAATCACACCGGCATGAGCGATAATTAAAATGCGTTTAGACTGATGTTGTGCGGCCAGCGATTCAAAGGTATGCCATATCCGGTTTGAAAACTTTTCCAGAGGCTCTGCACCAGCGGGGCGGTATTTAACAGGGTTAAGGCAGAATTTTTTATAAGCGTCGGCATCATTTTGCTGGATGTCTTCTTTGCTTCTGCCTTCCCAGACGCCAAAGCCAATTTCTTTTAGGTTGTCATCCACTATCAAATCGAGCCCCAGTTCGGCCGATATTTTTTTGCCAAAATCCAGGCAACGGCAAAGTGGCGAGCTGATAATCAGGTCCCAGCGTGTTCCCTGAGCGATGGCGGCCTGCATCTGTTTCCATCCCTGTTGCGTTAGCGGGTGGTCAACGCCGCTGCCGCGAAAGCAATCGATACCATCGGGCTCACCGTGGCGCAAGATATCAAAACGCGTACCCTGCAGCACTAATTAATTCCAGCCCAGCAGGGATAGAACCGCGAAGCTGGCAAGCCAGACAATAAAACTGCGCAGCAATAAGCCACGAAATGCGCCCAGATAAGCGGCTTTGTCATCATTGTCATTGCCTTCGAGCGCACCATGGCAGACATCAAATAATAAATACTGCCGGCTGCGGTCGGTTTCTTTATTGTCATTAAAGGCCGCTACGGCACCTTCAAAGTGCCCGGTGATGGCAAAACTGACTGCCAGAAAACGTTCAGGTAACCAGTTTAAGAGTCCTGACATGCGTTCAGCGGTTTTAGAAAAAACAACATCATCAGCATACAAGGTGAGTAACTGCTGGCTCAAGCGGTAAAGTAACGCACCTACCGGACCAAGTATCACAAACCAGAAAATGACACCGAATAATCGTTCAATGATCAGCCGTAAGCTTGACTGAATTGTCAGTTCAAGAATGTTCTCATCATTAACCGACTGTTCAGGGCTGATTTCATCAACAATGGCCTGGGCCTCTGCCGGTTTGTTGTCTTTTAAAGCACGGATAATCGCTTCTAGCTGTTGCTCTATATTCAGTGAACCCATGCAATAGATAAAGACAATAAAAGCAAACAGGAAGGATATTGGGGGCAACCACTCGGCCGTGATATCCTGAATCAGCATGGTTGCCAGTATGGGTAAGGCCAGTACTGCCAGATAACGGCCTGTAGGGTTATGTAGATGTGCCTCTGTTTTTGCCAGTACGGCGTTACTGAGCTTGAAAAACCAGTCAAACTGGCGCCACTGCGATAAGCTGTTCCAGTGGCGATCAAGAAAAAGCCCCAGAATAATAGTAATGAGAGCCATATTTTTATTATTTTCCTGTTAACAGAGTTGTTTTAAATCATTTTACTGGATCATGGTGCTACTGTGAATCATCTGGGCTAAATCAGCAGGGCTCAAAGGCCTCAATCGAAAGCATTTGTTTTAGCTTATGCCAGTTAAATGACTTGCCGGGGTCCGTCTTCCGGCCCGGCGCAATATCACAGTGACCGGTAATACGCTCTTTCTTGAGATCAGGGTAAGTTGCAACCAAAGTCTCAAGGACCTCGGCAAGCACCTGATACTGTATCGTTTCATAGTCTATCTCATCGGTGCCTTCGAGCTCGATGCCGATTGAAAAGTCATTACAGCCGGTTTTGTTTTGGTAGCAGGACACACCCGCATGCCAGGCGCGTTGCTGAAACGGCACAAACTGGAAAATATCACCATTACGCCGAATGAATAAATGAGAGGATACCCGAAGCTCGCAAATACTTGCAAAGTAAGGATCGGCATCAGCCGGTAAAGTATTAGTAAATAAAGCCGCTACCCAGTTATCTTCAAACCGGGCCGGTGGCAGGCTGATATTATGTAACACAATCAGGTCGGTCTTCTGTTCGCCTGTGCGCTCATCTTGATTGGGAGAAGCAATATAGGTGGCGGTATCGAGCAGGCCGCTATCAGCATTAATTTTCATTGTGTTTAAGGCGCTTCTTCTGCGGTTTGACAGCTAGCGTGGCTGATGGCATTGAGAATGCTAGAGCTGCGCGCCTCACAGACCAGTTGCGCATGGTATTGGCCCTGTTTGAAGAGAAACAGGGCCGGCAGGTGAAACACTTCGTATTCGGCTACCAGGGCCTGATCCTGCTGGGCATCGACTTTAAATATGGATAACTCGGGCTGGTTTTTAGCCATTTCAGTCAGTAAATGTGATAGATGCAGGCAGGATGAACAGGCATGCGCTGAAAAATAGATCAGGCTTAACCCCCGTGTGGCTTCAATTTCAGGATAAAAATCAAATTGTGTTAGCGTTTTTATGCTTGGCATAACGCAGTTTTCCCTAAATGCTGCCGAGATGCAAGCGATCTTTAGACTGATAAAGGGGCGTGCAAGCGCATGAGATTTCGATACAATAGCAGGCTTCAGATTTTATTAGTTGGTGTCCTAGTTAGTGTCTTCAGGAATGAATCCCGAACAACGGGAAGCAGTAAAATATATCGATGGGCCGTTATTAGTGCTGGCAGGTGCCGGCAGTGGTAAAACGCGCGTTATCACCCGAAAAATTGCGTATTTGGTACAGGAATGTGGCATTAAAGCGGCGCATATTGCAGCGCTGACGTTTACCAATAAAGCCGCGCGTGAAATGAAAAGTCGCGTTACCGAACAGTTAAGCGGCACCAATACACGAGGCTTAATTGTCTCAACCTTCCATAACCTTGGGCTGACTATCCTGCGCCGGGAATATCAGGCGGCCGATTTAAAACAAGGCTTCAGCATCTTTGACAGTACCGATGTGCAAACCGTGATTCGTGAATTGCAGCGCGCGGAAACAGGCAGCAATGTTGATGATGCCGAGGTGATTTCACACCGTATATCGCGCTGGAAGAATGACTTTATTACACCACAACAAGCCCTATACGGCGCAGAAACAGATCAGGATGCTTTTTTTGCCGGTTTTTATATTAAATATCAGCGCCAGTTACATGCCTATAACGCGGTTGATTTTGATGACCTGATCATGAAACCGGTACTATTGTTCCAGCAACATCTGGAAGTATTATTGCGCTGGCGTCGAAAAATCCATTATCTTTTAGTGGATGAGTATCAGGACACCAATGCCAGCCAGTATGAAATGCTGAAACTGTTGATTGGCACGGAGGCCCGGCTAACAGCCGTAGGCGATGATGATCAGTCTATCTACGCATGGCGGGGGGCACGGCCTGAAAATATCGAACAGCTAAATAAAGATTACCCAATCCTGCGGGTGGTGAAGCTGGAACAAAATTACCGCTCTACAGGGCGCATATTAAAAGCGGCCAATCAATTGATTCGCATTAATCCCCACGCTTTTGAAAAGCGCCTCTGGAGTGAGCTGGGCTATGGTGATCCGATTCGGGTGATTGAATGCACGAGTGGTGAGGGCGAAGCCGAACGGGTGGTCATGGAGCTGCAGTCGCACAAGTTTCAGAAAAGTACTCAGTTTAAAGATTATGCGATTTTATATCGTGGCAATTTCCAGTCACGCTTGTTTGAACGCTACCTGAGAGAGCTGGGCATTCCGTATGTAATCAGTGGTGCCTTGTCGTTTTTTGAGCGCTCCGAAGTTAAAGATATCATGGCGTATTTGCGTTTGTTATCAAACCCTGATGATGACACCGCATTCCTGCGGATTGTGAACACGCCTCGGCGAGAAATTGGCTCGGCGACCTTAGAGAAACTCGGCAAATACGCCAGTGACAGGTCAATTAGCCTGCTCGCCGCCTGTACAGAATTTGGTATCAGAGAATTATTCAGTGATCGCATATTAAGTAAACTGGATACATTTGCGAACTGGATTGCCGCCACCACAGAAGCATCAGAAAGAGGTAACCCGGTTCAGGTAGCCCGCTCGATGATGGAAGAAATTGGCTATGAGTTGTGGTTGTTTGAGCAATGCAAGGATGACAAAAAAGCCGAAAGACGCATGAAAAATGTCAACGAAGTGCTCGACTGGTTGCAGCGTATCAAGGACAAGGAAAAAGGTGAAACGCTGGGTGAGATGGTTGCCCACATGTGCCTGATGGATATTCTTGAACGCAATAATGAAGATCAGGATTTGGATGCGGTATCGCTGATGACCTACCACGCGGCAAAAGGTCTTGAGTTTCCCAATGTGTTTATGGTCGGTGTCGAAGAAGAACTGTTGCCGCACAGCAGCAGCATCATGGAAGACAATATAGAAGAAGAGCGGCGCCTTGCCTATGTAGGTATCACACGAGCACAGCGTCAGCTGACAATAACGTATGCAAAAAAACGCAATCGTTATGGTGAATCAGTTGAGTGTGAGCCCAGTCGTTTTCTCGATGAATTACCCGAAGACGATCTGGAATGGACCGGAGGTGGCCGGGAGCTGGATGAAGAGACCAGTAAAAAGCGTGCGCGTGACCATCTGGACATGATGAAAAATATGTTTGAGTAATTGTCAGCGGATTATTTTAAACAGCAGCTCAGGCCAGTTTTGAATCTTCATGTTGTTGAACTGTATTTTGCTGGCTGCTTTCTAAGTGACGCAAGATTTTTGTAATCAAGCGGGAACGATCAAACGGTTTGTTAAGGAAGTCACAGGCACCCAGTTTCAGTCCCCAGGCTTTGTCGGCTTCCTGTGTGGAGCTGCTGACGATAATAATCGGTATGTGCGATGTTTCCGGGTGCCGGGTCAAGTAACGTGTGGCCTGGAAGCCGTTGACCTCCGGCATTACGATATCCATTAAAATAAGATGAGGTTTGGATTGTTTTGCAGTCAGAATGCCTGATTTGCCGTTATCAGCCGTGATCACGGTAAAACCAAACTCCTCGAGTATTTTTTTTGATGCAAAAATTTGAGTGCGTGAATCGTCAACGACTAAGATTGTTTTGCTGGCACGATTAAGTTTTAAAGCGGGGTCCTTGTCGGCAGAGGTCTTGTTTTTATTAAACCAGTTGCCGGGTATAAATCCTTTCATATTTTCTCATTCAGTTTTTTATTCATCGGGAAAAGAAATGATAACGACGGGTCTGTCATTTTCATCAATAAATGCGTGCAGGTTAAGGATAACGGATTCGGCACGGGCATTGGGTTTGTCGCTGGGAATACGCTGAATACGAAACTCGCACTCAACATCAGAGACACGGTTTCTTAAAGCACTGGACGCCATGAATAAGACATGACGCAGGCGCTGTAAAACCGCAAGCTCATTGCCTATGCTGTGAATATCAATGCAGTCCCGCCAGACGGCATTGGTCACAGAAACAGGCCGGTTAAAATTGAATAGCTTTGCTGTACTGGTTACATCACGCAGTGAGGGTTGCAGTGGATCTGCGTTGAGGTTATTAGTAGTCATAGTTTGATATGCCTGTTTCAGAAGTTCATCTCCTAAATTTATAGAATAATATACTTAATTAGACACGAACGAAGATCAGACCGTATCTTTGAAAACAAACCGTCTGTCGGAATGTTCTCAAACTGATGTGTCTATAATACGGGCATACCCTTAAGCTTTTCTTAAAGCTGGGAATAGAATGATAGAAAAATGTAAATGCGCCTCAGGGCTAGGCTTTATCTTTTGTCAGATTGCCGGACAGTTCGATGGGTTCATCAATCCCGATATAGTTTTCTATACAGGTCTGGGCGTGAAGAAATAGTCTGTCCATTTGTTCAGTGAACAGTGAAGGGTAAGCAATACCTTCAACCCAGCCATATAATGAAATTCTTAACTGGTCTGCACTGCGAACATGGTGTTCAATATCAAATGCGATTTTTTGATAGGTATTGAGGGTAGGGTTTAAACTCAAAGCAGAAAATATATCAGCCACAGCCAGTATCCAGCTTTGAGCTGACGGATCTAAATCCAGTTCAAAGTATTGCGGAGGCTCTCCGGCCTGGTGCAGACTGTCGACCCATATTTTGAAGCTGCTTTGCTGCAATGCGTGGTAAATCTCAGTTTCAGAGATCAGTATAATGACGAGGTTTGCGGCGTTAGCAATATACTGACTGCCGTTACTGTTCCAGGATTTTGATGTGATAAAACTGTGCAGGCTCATGTGGTCTTTGAACTGCGCAAGATGTAACTGATCAAGAATTAAAATCGTGCTTTCGGCTTCACTTAAGGCGCAGGCTTCAATAATGCTTTTTTCAAACTCATGCATTGGCTCAGCATCCAGGGTCTGCTCTTCGCTATCAAACTGAATCACTATCGGCGCTTTTTGTTCCAGGCCAAACTCGTAATAACAGATATTTTTATAGTCAAGAGCCTGTGCCAGCGCATTGGCAAAAGCTGTTTTACGACGCCCCGGCTCGCCTTCGATATTTAATGTTTTTATATGTGTCGCGGCAGAATTGTTCATGCAGCGCAAGGCGTACTCATAATCTTTATGGCTGACAAAGCCATGCTGTTCCATTCGTTGCTTTAAAGAGTGCATGTCCTTGAATTCGTCGCCGGGCGTTTCTAAATTAGATAAATAAGTATCAGTGGTGTTCGAGCTGACAGAAACGGCGGCGTATATCGCGCAGTAAGATAAACAGCCAGGGCCAGATAATTGCGCCAATTAATGAGGGCAGAAAATAAAGCGAGGTATCCGGTGCATTATCGGTGATGCCACTGATCCAGAGCACAATTAACTGTTTAATTATTAATAAAATACCGACAAACATAGCCTGTTGAATCAGCGTGTAGACACGGATCCTCTGGTACAGCTGTTGTACCAGAAAAATAACCACAATCAATGCCAGTGCGTGGTGACCTAAAAGCGTGCTTTGGCTGACATCGAGCAACAAGCCAAAAATAAACGCAACCGTGACGCCGATTGTGAGCGGTAGCGCCATAACCCAGTAAATCAGTACCAGCGTGAGCCAGTCAGGGCGTGCATAGTTTGCCCAGTCGGGTAACGGCAACATGCTCAGCATTAATGCAAGTAATAGCGTCACTACAACGGTTATATAAGGTCTTGGAATCATTGTTAATTCGTGTCCTTAAGGCCATAAGTATCTGATGGCGCATTATGCCACAACATTAAAACTTCCCGGCTTTGTTCGAGTTTTGCTGAAGGAATGATTTCAATGTCGGCAAAAGTTTCACCGGCGGGGCGTTTAATCTGGCTGATCACACCGACCGGATAATTAGGCGGAAAACGCCCGCCCAATCCGGAGCTTGAAACCACATCACCGATTTTAATCTTGGCGTTATGAGGAATAAAGCGTAGTGACAGTTTGCTAGAGTCGCCCGTACCAAAAACCGTGCCTCGCAGCCCGGTTCGGTTTATCTGAATAGGTACGGCGTGATTACTGTCTGATATCAGCATGACGGTGGAAGCATGGGCTTCGACATGGATAATCTGCCCCATAATACCATTGGCATCAATAATCGCCTGACCTACATACGCGCCGTCATTTTGGTCTTTGTTAATGCTTATCAGTCGTTTATAGGGGTCCTGGTCAACGCTGAAGATTTCGGCAATTAAAACGCGTTCACTGATTTTTTTAGGCGTACCGAGCAGCTTGCGCAGGCGCTGGTTTTCGAGATTCAGCGTGTCCATCTTTTGTAAACGGGCCTGATATAAAAGCTGGTCAAGTTTTAATTGCTGGTTTTCTTTGACTAATTGCTCATGCGAGGTCAGTGATTGATCAACTTCTTGCAGGAGCTCTGCTGGAATATTGATGATATATTTTAATGGGTAAATGAGGTTGGATAGCGTCAGACGAAAAGTGTCAAGGTGATGCCATCGGTGATCGGCCACCATTAGCGCAATCGAGAAAATGATTAGGATGATCGTGCGTACTATCAGCGAGGCTCTGGTTTGAAACAGAGCATTCATTTCCACCATTTTTAATGGACTCTTAAGGTTAAAATTTGGTTTTAATCCGAGCCGGCTCAGCAAGTGAGCCGGGCGTCATGCAAAATTATTCGACAGCCAGGAAATCACCGCCGTGCTCATCGATCAGCTCTAAGACCCGGCCGCCGCCACGCGCAACACAGGTTTTAGGGTCTTCGGCCATGACCACAGGTAATCCGGTTTCTTCCATGATCAGCCGGTCAATATCGGTTAACAGTGCTCCACCGCCAGTTAGTACAATGCCACGCTCGGCGACATCAGCTCCTAATTCAGGCGGGGTTTGTTCGAGGGCCGTTTTGACCGCACTGACGATGCCGTAAAGAGGCTCCTGCAGCGCTTCCAGAATTTCATTGCTGGTCAGCGTGAAACTTCTTGGAATACCTTCTGACAAATTACGGCCTTTGACTTCGATTTCTCTCAGTTCTTTGCCCGGGTATGCAGAGCCAATTTCATGTTTAATGTGTTCAGCGGTAGCTTCACCAATCAGAATGCCATAGTTACGGCGTACATAACTGATGATGGCTTCATCAAACTTGTCACCACCGATTCTGACAGAAGCCGAATAAACAATACCATTTAAGGAAATAACGGCGACTTCAGAAGTACCGCCACCGATATCCAGCACCATGGAGCCGCGCGGTTCATCGACCGGCATGCCGGCACCCACAGCAGCAGCCATTGGTTCTTCAATTAAATAGACTTTACGGGCGCCAGCACCAATAGCGGATTCGCGAATAGCACGACGTTCAACCTGAGTAGCGCCGCAGGGAACGCAGACCAGTACTCGGGGGCTGGGGCGGAAAATAGCGGCCTCATGCACACTGCGAATAAAAAACTGTAACATTTTTTCAGTGATATTGAAGTCGGCGATAACGCCGTCGCGCATTGGGCGAATGGCCTGAATATTAAGTGGCGTTCGACCCAGCATGATTTTTGCTTCTGAACCATAAGCTTCAATAGATTTGGGGCCGCCGGGGCCACGATCCATGCGTATTGCAACAACAGACGGTTCGTTTAAAACGATGCCTTTGCCGCGTGCGTAAATCAGGGTATTTGCTGTTCCTAAGTCGATAGAAAGATCGTTAGAAAAGAGTCCGCGTAAACGATTAAACATTATATGTAGCTAGCCTATGTTCTGAGCCTATCAATTTATTTATTAACCGTCTGAATCAGGACACAGTGAAGGACCTGACAGAATTGGGCTTCCAAGCTTGTTGATAGTGCTCGTGGTCGAGTATTATTACAATTAAAATATTATCAAAGGATTCCTAAAAAGGATTCCCCATAGATATCCTAGTTAATTTATATGATTTTGCAGGGATTTCTGTACAAAGTCATTCTATTTTCTTATTGATTTAGGATATACAGGCCCCACTGTACCAAATCTTGGCTTTTTCACCAAACATCTGCCGACGATTGTGGTGTCGAAGTGGTATATATGGTAATTTTCGGCGGCTAGAATTGTTCTGATCAAATCACAGACGATCAGGCTAGATATTAATTCTCGGAGAACAGCATGTCCCTGGATGCAGAGCAAGTTAAAAAAATCGCCCATTTGGCACGAATAGAAATAAATGATGCCGATATTCCCGGTTACGCCAGCACCTTATCGAATATTCTGGATCTGGTCGATCAGATGTCTGCCGTTAATACAGATGACGTTGAACCAATGGCACACCCAATGGATGCAAGCCAGCGTTTGCGAGCCGATGTGGTGACGGAAACCAATCAGCGTGATCGATTTCAGTCGGTAGCACCAAAAACCGAAGACGGGCTGTATCTTGTCCCGCAAGTTATTGAATAAACACAAGACCTAACTGGAAAGAAATATGTATCACAATAAAACGCTGGCTGAATTGTCTGCCATGTTGCAGGCCGGTGAAGTGAGCAGTGTTGAGCTGACCCAATACTTCCTTGATCGCATTAAAGCGAAAGACAGTGAAATAAACAGTTTTATTAGTGTCACCGAAGAACAGGCACTGGCTCAGGCGAAGGCTGCTGATGAGCGCATTGCGGCCGGCAATGCCGGCGCACTGACCGGTGTGCCGTTTGCGCAAAAAGATATTTTCTGTACCGAAGGCGTGCGCAGCAGCTGTGGTTCAAAAATGCTCGACAACTTTATTTCGCCTTATGATGCAACAGTGGTGAGCAAATTCAACACGGCCGGGGCTGTCATGTTGGGTAAAACCAATATGGATGAATTCGCGATGGGTTCTTCCAATGAAACCAGCTTTTATGGTGCAGTCAAAAACCCCTGGGATTTGAAAAAAGTACCCGGTGGCTCCTCCGGTGGTTCAGCGGCGGCTGTGGCGGCGCGTCTGGCACCGGCCGCAACCGGTACAGATACTGGCGGATCCATTCGCCAGCCGGCATCTTTGTGTAACCTGACCGGACTAAAGCCCACTTATGGCCGTGTTTCTCGTTACGGCATGATTGCTTTTGCATCGAGCCTGGACCAGGCCGGCCCGATGGCAAGAACAGCACAAGACTGTGCCTTGCTGATGAATGTGATGGCGGGTTTTGATGAAAAAGATTCAACCTCAATTGAAAAAGAAGTGCCGGATTACACTGCCGAACTGAATCAGCCTATAAAGGGTTTAAAAATAGGCTTGCCCAAAGAGTTCTTTGGTGATGGTCTCGATCCGGAGGTGGCAAAACCTATTCAGGAGGCGATTGCGCTTTATAAAGAAATGGGTGCAGAGATTGTCGATATCTCACTACCTAATAGCGCTTTATCTGTGCCGGTTTATTATGTGGTAGCGCCGGCAGAGTGTTCGTCTAACCTGTCACGTATGGATGGCGTACGTTTTGGCCACCGTTGTGAAGAGCCTAAAGACCTCGAAGATCTTTACAAACGTTCTCGCGGTGAAGGTTTTGGTGAAGAAGTTAAACGGCGTATCTTGATTGGTACCTATGCCTTGTCAGCCGGTTATTACGATGCCTATTACATCAAAGCACAAAAGCTGCGTCGTTTGATCAGTGATGACTTCAAAAAAGCCTTTGAACAGGTGGATGTGATCTTGGGGCCGACCTCACCGAACGTAGCGTTCAACATGGGTGAAAAATCGCAGGACCCTGTTTCAATGTATCTCTCAGATATATACACGATTGCGGTCAACCTGGCCGGTCTGCCTGGTATGTCGGTTCCAGCCGGTTTTGCGCATGATATGCCGGTGGGTTTACAACTGATAGGCAACTATTTTGAAGAATCGCGGTTACTGAATGTGGCACATGCTTATCAGCAACAAACCGACTGGCATGATCTGTGCCCGCCAGGTTTTGAGTAACACAGGTTTTTAAGTAAACGTTTACTAAAAACATTAAATAAACAAATTTAAGAGTGGAATAACTATGCAGTGGGAAGTCGTAATCGGTCTGGAGATTCATGCCCAGTTGATGACCAACAGCAAAATATTTTCGGGTGCTTCAATTGCCTATGGCGCAGAACCTAATACACAGGCCTGTGCGGTTGACCTGGGCCTGCCGGGTGTGTTGCCGGTATTAAATACAGAAGCCGTGCGAATGGCAGCAAAGTTTGGGCTTGCAATCGGTGCCAATGTTTCGCGCCATTCGGTGTTTGCGCGTAAAAATTATTTTTATCCGGATCTGCCCAAAGGCTATCAGATCAGTCAGATGGAATTACCGATTGTAGAAACCGGGCAGCTAGAAATCGAGCTTAAAGATGGCACAAAAAAACTAATCGGCGTGACCCGTGCACACCTTGAAGAAGACGCCGGTAAATCCCTGCATGAAGATTATCATGGCATGACAGGTATCGATTTGAACCGCGCCGGCACACCGCTGCTTGAAATTGTCTCCGAACCGGATATGCGTTCGGCAGAAGAGGCGGTCGCCTATATGAGAAAGATCCATTCACTGGTCCAGTATATTGAAATCTGCGATGGCAACATGGCAGAAGGCTCATTTCGTTGCGATGCAAATGTTTCAGTGCGCCCCAAAGGTCAGCAAGAATATGGTACCCGGGCTGAGCTGAAAAATATCAACTCCTTTAAGTTTGTTGAAAAAGCCATCAATATCGAAGTCGAGCGTCAGATTGAGCTGATCGAAGACGGTGGCACGGTTGTTCAGGAAACGCGTTTATACGATGCGGATAAAAATGAAACCCGTTCCATGCGCTCAAAAGAAGAAGCCAATGACTATCGTTATTTCCCCGACCCGGATTTGTTACCGGTGGTGCTGGATGACGCCTATCTTGAAACCGTAAAAGCAACGCTGCCTGAACTGCCAGATGTAAAGCGAGATCGCTTTATTCAGGAGTACGGTCTGTCATCAGTTGATGCTGGCATACTGACCATGAACCGTTCGCTGGCCGATTATTTTGAAAAAGCCGCCGAACTCTCAGCTGCCGCCAAACTGGCAGCAAACTGGGTGATGGGTGAAGTCAGTGCGCTACTGAATAAAAATGACCTTGAAATAAGCGCATGCCCGGTATCAGCTGAGATGCTGGCCGGCATGCTAAAACGTATCGAAGACAATACTATTTCCGGCAAAATTGCCAAAGAAGTGTTTGAAGCGATGTGGTCTGGCGACGGCGATGCCGATGCGGTGATCGATAAAAAAGGCCTGAAACAGATAACCGATAGTTCAGCCATCGAAGCACTGGTTGATGAAGTGATTGCTAATAACCCTGCTCAGGCGGCAGAATTTAAAGCCGGCAAAGAACAGTTAATGGGCTTTTTTGTGGGTCAGATCATGAAAGCCTCGAAAGGAAAAGCCAACCCGGGTCAGGTCAATCAGATGCTAAAACAAAAGCTGTCTGGCTAATCAGACCCGTCAGTTTGTTTTTGGTGGCAGAAAACAGCCTCGTTCGCAGGCTGTTTTTTTTAAATAATCTTTATAGTGTGGAATACAACATGCGTGAACGCGATTCACTCCATCGATTTATCATTGATAACTCACGGGTACGAGGCGAACTGGTTCATCTGGATGCCAGCTGGCAAGCCATTCTTCAAAGAAATGAATACCCGGATGTCGTAAAAAAACAACTGGGTGATGCCGTCGCTGCCATTGCCCTGTTATCGGCAACGATTAAGTACAAAGGAAAAATCATTATGCAAATCAGGGGCGATGGGCCGCTGCATTTGCTGGTAGTACAGGCAACGTCAGACAATACTGTGCGTGGCATAGCTCGCTGGCAATCAGAAGTACCGAAAGGCTCACTACAAGCTATGTTTGGTAACGCGACGATGTTGATTACTATTGAACCTGAAAAGGGTGAGGCATATCAGGGCATTGTTGAGTTGAAAGGAGATGCCTTATGCAATGGCATCGAAGCCTATTTTCAGCAGTCAGAACAACTGCCAACCCGCCTTTGGCTGGCATCGGATAATGAAACCTGCGCCGGTTTTCTGTTGCAGGAATTACCCGGAGATGAAAACAATAGCGCTGACTGGGAACACCATGAACACCTGGCTGCCACGGTTAAGGATCAGGAACTGCTGGGTTTAGAGCCAAAAGAGCTGTTGCATCGTTTGTATCATGAAGAAGATGTGCGTTTATTTGATTCAGAAGTGTTCAGTTTTCGCTGCAGCTGTTCCAGAGAACGTATTGAAACGATGCTGTTGTCACTGGGTTACGATGAAGTAAAACAGACCGTGAAAGAAGAAGGCAATGTCGCTGTTGATTGTGAATTTTGCAACGCACATTACGAATACGATTCGGTTGATGTTGAGCAGTTGTTTGCAAGCGAACACCAATCAAAAGGCCCCGGTACGTTGCAATAATGCGAGTGATGATTATTGCTTCGCGCTTTGTTCAGCTTAGGGTTTATTGAGTGTCGGGTAACGGCTGATAGTGATATCGCTGCTCACCGCAGACACCTGGGTACCGGTGTATTGCTCGTTTTGTGATTCAATTGAAAAGCCGGTTAAGGCAATGAGAATAGCAAATAAAACAAGGTATTTTAAATCCATACTGTGTTGCATAACAGTTCTCCTAATTACATAACGTTAAGCTACTGCTTAACAGAAAATCATGCGCATTTTAACTGTTCAACTTGCTGGATCCATTCGCCGGAATCCATCAGCCTTGGTGCGATTTTATTGAATCGCCATTCCAGATAATCATGGAACACGCGTCTGGCTTTTATCCGGTCAGGGTAGGTGCGTGTATCACGATCATTATTTTTAATTTCTTCTTCAAAAATAATAATTTCATCAAATAATTCAAATAATTCATCCATAATTATCACCGTCTTTTATTAATTCTAGCTATATTGCTAGTTGTTGCATTAATGGCAAGTCCAGCCAACTCCCTTCCTTTGAGCATGATTCTTTTAAAGAATCACTTCATTAGCCGTTATGATATAAGACACTACTGGAGATGAGAAGGCGCTGTAACTGATTCTAATGTAGGAATATTCGACTACTTGCTACAGAAAAATCCTACAAATTCGCCAGGAATGTAAGCTTTTTGGACATCTAGAGGACAAGTTCTAATGGCTGCACGGTATCGCCTTGAATTTTAAAGCCTTTTAGTTCTAAAACGCCGGTTGTATTTAAAGACACAATTAAATAGAGCGCATCAGGGTAACCGGCTTTTTCAATATCAATTGCAGACGGAAAAGCGGCTGTTGTGGGGTGGGAGTGATAGATAGCAAAAAGCTCGGCATCTTCATTTCTGATGCTTTTCATCGCGTGAATCATTTCAGCGGCATCCATTTCAAAAAACCGAGAAGCGTCTGTCGATATGTTGGTGACAGGAAATATTTTCATCTCGTTCAGCTTGTTTTGACTGATTAAACCACAGATTTCCTGCTGTTCTCTTGTCTGTGCATGCGCCAGAATTTTGTTAACAATTTGACGGGGTAATTGAATGGTTTGCATTTTTATAGAGTTCGAATGTGAATCAGGATTGAGTGCCGCAGACCGGGCAAGCCGGGTCTTTTCGCAGTTTCATTTTTCGCCAGTCCATGCTGAGGGCATCAAAAATTAAAAGATAGCCCTGTAAGCTATCACCGACCCTGGTGAGTGTTTTTATCGCCTCAACAGCCTGCAGGCAGCCAATGGTGCCAACAACCGGCCCCACTATACCATTTTCACTGCAGGTTTCGGCTTCGCTTTCGACTTCATGGTAAAGGCAGCGGTAACACGGGCTGTCATCATTTCTGAAATCGTAAACGCTGAGCTGGCCTTCCATACGAATGGCTGCACCCGAAATGAGCGGTGTCTTGAATTTAAAGCAGCTTTCATTAATTTCAAAACGGCTGTCAAAGTTATCGGTGGCATCAATCACGAGATCGGCAGCCTGAACCAGCTTATCCAGTTGCTCGCCATGTAACTGATGGGCAATGCAATCATAAGTCGTTTCAGGGTTAAGGTTGTTAAGGGATTCAGCGGCAGACAGGGTTTTATTCTGGCCGATATTTTTCGTCTGATGGGCAATCTGCCGCTGTAAATTCGTCAGATCCAGTTCATCATCATCAACCAGCGTTAATTTGCCAATACCGGCGGCGGCAAGGTACAAGGCCGCCGGCGAACCGAGCCCGCCCAGGCCGATAATCACGATATGTGAGTCGAGTAATTGTTGCTGACCTTCAATCCCAATCTGAGGTACCAGAATCTGGCGAGCGTAACGTAAGAGCTGATCATCATTCATTTTTTAATGATAACAGAATTGACTTGTTGAGATGTAGCTTCGCAGGCGGAGAGTGCTGTTAAAAAACCAAATCAGCATGTCATGGCTTAAAAAACACTGTCTAGAGCGCGCAGTGTCTGACGTTGTGATCAAACGTGTTGCTGATGACAATAAGTGACAACAGTAACGCCTCAGCTCGGTGCCATGCTGTGTTGTACTGGTTGCGCTCAAAACAGTAAAACACCCGCAATCAAAAACCTGGAAAAAGGCTAAGAACTAGTAGAAGCTGCGCCAACAAGGCAGTTGTACGGCTGAAGGGATGTTTAAAAAGGTGTGAAAGCCCAGGCTAGCGCTTACAGGTACTCGCGCCAGTGTTCGGGCCTGTCGTCGCGGCAACCGTGCTGATGGTGGCTGTATTCATTGATGAAGATGCGTTTAGTGAAGTCTTTGCAGTTTTGGGTATAACCGAGGTTGGCCTGCTGCGTTTCTTCGCAGTAATAATAAAGTGCCCGCTTGAGTTTATGCACCAGACTGTTATCGATATGAAAGCCGACAGCCGTCAGGGCTTCTTCCAAAAGCTTGAGATTAAGAAACTGAATGTCATATTCGATGCTCAAACAAAGTGAATTGATGTGATGCAGTTTGATGATGCCTTTGACGTCACTGAGCAGTAACATGCTGCTGGCCGCCTGGTCGGGGTCAGGGTGCATATCGGAGAAATGAATCAACCGATGTTTATAAATTTCATCTTGAGTCGACATAACTCTACGATATGCCTGTTTAAGAGTGATGGCAAGTAGCCGCATTCAAAATTAGCCGTTTTTTGAGCTTAAGCCCGACAGGCGGCAGACAGGCGGGCGTTACCTGCATAGTCATTTTTCTGTGTGATATTGTGAAAACCGGCTTCACTAAAAAGCTGGAAAATAGCTGCCTTCTGGTCATAGCCGTGTTCCAGTATCAGCCAGCCCTGTGGCTGTAAATGCGCAGCGGCATGGCTGATCAAGTGGCGAATAGCCTCCAGTCCATCATTTCCCGAGGCTAAAGCCGAGATCGGCTCAAAACGCACATCGCCCTGTTGCAGGTGGCTGTCATCGTCAGGGATATAAGGCGGGTTACTGACAATCATGTCATAAGCGGCTGTCTCAAGTGCCTGATACCAGCTGCCGTGACTAAAATGCACGTTTTTGAGCTGTAGCTGTTGTGCATTTCTTTGGGCCACTGCCAGTGCCTTTTGGCTTTGATCGGTTGCGCTGATATGCCAGTTTGGTTTTTCGCTGGCCAGTGCCAGCGCAATGGCGCCACTGCCAGTGCCTAAATCGGCCACTCTGAGCCTGTCCTGAGGAAACGATTGAATAATAAATTCGATCAGAAGTTCAGTCTCCGGCCGCGGGATCAGGGTATCCTGACTGACTTCTAAATCCAGTGACCAGAATTCGCGCTGACCCAGAATATGGGCGATGGGGTGGCCTTGCAGCCTTTTATTTAATAGCGCCTGAAACTGATCGAGCTGTGCATTGCTCGGTATTTTTTCAGCAAAGGCACGAAAGTAACTGCGGTTTTTACCGAGCACTTTTGCCAGCAGTACTTCAGCATCGAGCCGGGCTGACTCTGAAACAGCCGCGAGCTGTTGCGCTGCCTGGTCTAGAATCTGTTGAATGCATTCAGACATGCTGCCGCTTCGGTTACTGAGACTCAGACAGACTGGCTAATTGCTCGGCCTGATATTCGTTAATCAACGGCTCAAGAACCTGCTGCATATGACCTTGCATGACCTCATCGAGTTTATACACGGTTAAATTGATGCGGTGATCCGTGACCCGGCCCTGCGGGTAATTATAAGTGCGGATGCGGTCAGAACGGTCACCGGTGCCGACGAGTGATTTACGGGTTTGTGCCTGTTCTTTTTGTTGTTTTTCGATTTCAATGTTATTGATTTTGGCTTTTAATACCGACATCGCGCGGGCGCGGTTTTTATGCTGGGAGCGTTCGTCCTGGCATTCAACCACCAGACCGGTTGGAATATGCGTTAAACGAATAGCGGAATCCGTTTTATTAACGTGCTGACCACCGGCGCCGGATGCGCGGAAAGTATCAACCCGTAATTCCGACGGATTAATCTCTTCTACCTGATCCACTTCATCGGGTTCGGGCATCACCACCACGGTGGCAGCGGAGGTATGAACGCGGCCCTGTGATTCGGTTTCCGGTACCCGTTGAACACGGTGCGCACCGGATTCAAATTTCAGTTTCGAATAAGCGCCGGTGCCGATCACCTTGGCAATGATTTCTTTATAGCCGCCATGTTCGCCTTCATTTTCATTGAGGATTTCAACCTGCCAGCGATTAATTTCAGCATAACGCGAATACATGCGGAATAAATTGCCGGCAAAAATTGCGGCCTCATCGCCACCGGTTCCGGCGCGTATTTCTAAAAAGATATTGCTGTTATCGTGAGGGTCTTTGGGCAGCAGCAGTTTTTGTAATTGCAGAGAGAGTGTCTCGATGCGTTGTTCGGCGTCTTTCATTTCTTCAACGGCCATCTCGCGCATATCAGGGTCGCTGTCCTTCATCATCTCTTTGGCGCTGCTGAGGTCATGGATGGCCGTCTGATAACTCTTAAAACTGGCAACCACCGGCTCCAGCTGTGCATACTCCACCGACAGTGAACGAAACTGGTTCTGGTCGCCGATAATCTCAGGCTGAGTCATCAATACACCCACTTCTTCGTGGCGCTCGATCAGGGTTTCCAGTTTTCTTAATATCGAATCTTTTAACACAGTGGTTTCTCAAATAGCGTTATAGGGGGTGAATAAATAATTATTTCTTGGCAGCTAAAAACAGTTTTCTGGCAACCTGAATTGTGTCTTTATCACCACGCTTGCCGGCTTCGCGTAACTGGGTGGTCGGCTGGTGCAAAAATTTATTGGTCAGCGTGCGTGCCAGATACTGTACCGCCTCTTCAGCGCTCTGACCCTGCTGAATTTGTTTTAAGGTTTTATCCAGTACCTGGCGCGACAAAGCTTCGGTTTGCTGCCTGATATCGCGAATACTATCAACAGCGTGCAGGGTTTTTTGCCAGTCTAAAAACTCGGTGACCTGCGCATCAATGATTTCTTCTGCCTGCTCCGCGGCATCCTGACGTGATTTCAGGTTCTCGTTGATGATTTCCTGTAAATGATCGACCGTATAAAGATACACATCATCGAGATCGTCTACTTCCGGTTCAATATCGCGGGGTACGGCAATATCGACCATAAAAATAGGTTTGCGCTTGCGTTTTTTCAGCGCCCGTTCAACCGCCCCTTTGCCCAAGATTGGCAATGAGCTCGCGGTCGAAGAAATCACAATATCAGCCCGCTCAAGGTGATCCGGCATATCACGCAGGGTAATGGCCTCGGCATCAAACTGCTGCGCCAGTGTTTCGGCTTTTTCAAGAGTTCGGTTCGCGACAATAATGTGGCCGATGCCGCTACTGTGCAAATGGCGCGCCGCGAGCTCAATGGTTTCACCGGCACCAATCATTAAAGCGGTATACGGTTTTAAATCACCAAAAATCTTTTTCGCCAGCGAGACCGATGCAAAAGCCACAGAAACCGCACTCGAGCCAATCGCTGTATCGGTGCGCACCTGTTTGGCCACAGAAAAAGAATGCTGGAATAAACGACCGAGTAATAAAGCCAGGGAACCGTGCTGGCTGGCATCGGCATAAGACTGTTTCATCTGGCCTAGAATTTGCGGCTCACCGAGCACCATCGAATCCAGGCCACAGGCAACCCGAAAAGCGTGCCGAATCGTATCCGAGTGATCGTGCTCATAAAGATAATGGCTCAGCGTTTCTAACGGGATATGGTGAAACTGACTGAACCAGTCGAGAATTTGCTGGTCTTTAATAATGAGACTATCATCTAGATAACAGTAGATTTCGGTGCGGTTACAAGTCGATAAAATAGCCGCTTCAATAACGCCCGGTAATGACTGTAATTGCTTTAAAGCATCCGGCAGCCGTTCAGGAGTAAAGGCCACCTGTTCGCGAATTTCAACCGGCGCTGTTTTATGATTGATACCCAGAGTAATTAATGGCATTTAACAGACACGCTACAAGCATCGGCATTTGCCGGCGAAAATGTAAAGGCAAAAAATGCCGCCATATAAATTAAAAGAGTTGAAAACATCGTGGGCAAAATAGGGTATATTCCAAATTATGGTCAAACGAATGAATAATCACATTAAACACTATAACAACCGATTATTATACACCGTGAGCAGGGTCGCTGTCCTGCTTATGCTGTTAACGAGTTGTGCTGGCGTTAAACAAAAACCGCATGAGCTGGCTGAGCTACCGAGTGAAGAGGCAGAAAATCAAATCGAAGCGGCTGAATTTGATCCGCAAACACTCTATGCGTTACTGGCCGGGGAAATCGCCGGGCAGCAAGGCGATATGGTCACCGCATTAAAATATTATCTGCCCGCCGCTGAAAATAACGACGACTCGCGCATTGCTGCCCGCGCTGCCCGCATTGCGATTTACGCCAAACAAAACGAACTGGCGTTACGTGCGGCGAAACGCTGGCTGGCACTCACGCCAGATGACCAGCAGGCAATGAAAATCAGCATTATCGCACTGCTCAGAAACAACCAGGCCGAGGCCGCCAGTTTGCAAATACTGGATCTGATAAAAAACATCAGGCGCGATGACAGTGTGACCGACAAGCAAGCCTTTGCCGCGGTGGCCAAGCTGCTGCAAAACGAAGCGGAAACCAGCGACGCAGTACTGGTTTTTAAATCCTTGTCACAATATTACAAAGACAATGCGCAGGTTTTTCTCTGGCTATCGCGTTATGCCATGCAGGCCAATCAATACGAACTGGCCCTGCAGGCCATCACACGGGTGATCGAGCTGGAGCCGGAAAATGCCAAGGCATATGTCTTAAAGGGTCGCTTGCTGGCGCTCAGTGGGCAGCAGGCTGAGGCGCTGGATGCGATGCTGATCGCTGTTAACAAACAGCCGGATGACTTTGTTTTACGCAAACAATATGCCGGCATGCTGATCCGCCAGAGCAAATTGCAGCAGGCCAGTGAGCAGTTTGAGATACTCTTTGCCGCCCGTCCCGACGACCGCGAAACCATCATTAGTTTAGGCATATTATTGCTCGAAAAAAATAAAACCGAGCGTGCCATAACACTCTTTGAGCGACTGCAAAATAACCCGCAAACGGCTAACGAAGCGCTTTATTATCTGGGCCGGGTGGATGAAGTAAAAAAGAACTACACCGAGGCGCTGGCGCGTTACCAGCAAGTTGAACGGGGCCGGCTGTATTTTGATGCGCAATTGCGCATCGCCAACCTTTATGCGCACCTGAGCAAAATAGACGCTGCGGTTGAAAGCCTGCAGGCGCTGGCACTGGTTGAAGATAATCCGGAGAAAAAAGCCAGGGTCTACCTGTTACATGGCCGCATCTTACAAAATGCCGGTGACAATAAGGCCGCCATAGCGGTATACAGTAGCGCGCTGGATGAATTACCGACCAATATAGACTTGCTCTATGCACATGCCCTGGCGGCTGAATCGCTGGACATGATCGACAGTGCCGTGGCCGGCTTTAAAAAATTATTAAAACAGGAACCGGAAAACATACAGGCCCTGAATGCGCTGGGTTATACACTGGCCGACAGGACGGACCGTTTTCAGGAAGCGCTGGAATACATATTAAAAGCCTTTAAATTAAAGCCAAATGATTCAGCCATTCTGGACAGCCTGGGCTGGGTTAAATTCCGTCTGGGCAAACTCGATGAAGCGCTAAAATGGCTGCAGCAGGCATTTGATATCAACGTCGATGCTGAAATTGCCGCGCACCTGGGCGAAGTCCTGTGGAAAATGGGGCGCACCGATGAAGCCAACAAAGTATGGCAAAACCTGCCCGCAGAAATGCAACAGGACCGGCATTTACAAGAGACCATCAAACGGCTTAAAAAGTGAAAAAACCTATTCGCCTGAGCACGCTGGCGCTGACACTGCTGCTACTGGCTGGCTGTTCAGGCACGTCTTATATAAAAAAAGCCAAAAACATAGCCTCGTGGAAGCAGACCATCAGCCAGCTGCAAGCACTGCAGCAATGGCAGCTGAGTGGAAAAATATCCATTCGTTCAGCCGATGATATCTACACGGCCGATTTATTCTGGCAGCAAAAGGCAGGTGATCTCACGCTGCGACTGATAGCGCCGTTTTCACAAGGTGCCACCCAGTTTAGCGGTAACGAAGAAAAGGGCTACCAGGTGCTCACCGATCAGGGTGAGTTATACGCTGTTGACTCACCCGAGTCGGCGACAGAAAATGCTTTTGGCGTGAGCCTGCCCTTTAGTGAATTAAGATCATGGATTAAAGGCCTGCCAGTGCCTGATCTGCCGGTCTGGCGAGCCCGCTTCAATGATGACAATCGGCTGCAAAGCTTTGAACAAAGCGGCTGGCAAGTTAAAATACTCAACTACACAAAAGTGGCGGATCAGGTCTTACCGGCAAAACTGTTTTTATCGCGCCTGAACCAGGAACTGACCGACAATAAAGTAGAAATACGATTAATATTAAGGCGCTGGGTACTCTGATTTAACCATGACTGATAGCGCTATTTACTGGCCAGCACCGGCCAAACTCAATCTTTTTTTACATATCACTGGCCAGCGAGCGGATGGCTATCATTTATTGCAGTCTGTTTTTCAGTTTCTGCACTGGGGCGACGAGCTGGCCTTTGAGATCACCGATGACGGCCTGATCACACGCCAGACAGCAATCGCCGGCGTGGCTGAGGCGGACGATTTAATCATCCGTGCGGCAAGGCTATTGCAGCAAAGCAGCGGTACAAAATCCGGCGTTAATATCAAAATCAAAAAAATCTTACCCATGGGTGGAGGGCTAGGCGGCGGCAGCTCAGATGCTGCGACCACGCTGGTGGTGTTAAATCAGCTATGGAAAACGGCTTATACACGCCAACAGCTCGCCACTTTAGGCCTGACATTAGGTGCCGATGTGCCGGTATTTGTCCACGGTATTGCGGCCTTTGTGGAAGGCGTGGGTGAACAAATATCGGCCATTGAACCGCCCGAAAAGTGGTTTTTGGTGGTGCATCCACAAATAAATGTGTCAACAGCTAAAATTTTTAACGATAGTGGATTGACAAGAGACTGCGCTGCCATCAGAATATGCGACCTTTCTGGGGCAGTACTCAGTAATGTATGCGAACCAATAGCTTGCAAACATTATCCGGAAATAGCAGAAGCCATTCAGTGGTTATCAGGCTATAATCGGCACGCCAGAATGACCGGTACAGGCGCCTGTGTTTTTGCAGAGTTTGACTCGCAACACGAAGCCGAAGAATTGTTACAAAGGTTGCCTGAAAAATGGCAGGGTTTTGTAGCTAAAGGTGTAAACCTGTCGCCGTTGTATCAACAACTGGCTGCAAACGGTTTTGTAATACCTTAGTCCGAGCTCAGGACTTAAAATAAAGAGTTTGTTGGGCCGTCGCCAAGCGGTAAGGCAACAGGTTTTGATCCTGTCATGCGGAGGTTCGAATCCTCCCGGCCCAGCCATATTAAAAAGCATTAGTCTTTAAAGTCAGGCGTACTTTTTAAAAGACTGATGCTGCTGATACCCGGGAGGGTTCGAACCGAAAGAGGTTTGATAAAATCGTCTGCAACGATTTTAACCAGCGCGAAGTTTGCGCTGCCCCGCAGGGGTGAGGGCAGGCAAGCCCGAAGCAATGCTCCCGGTCTGGCAAGTATTTTAAGAGTCTCTCAGGGATAAGGGTCTCAATGACTGAGGTTTTTCCTCAATCAAACCATCTTTTAAAGCATAGTGACATACTGGTAACTATAGTGACCCATTCAGACTCAAGCATGATGGTGTTTTCCGGCAATGCAAACCCTGCGTTTGCCGACAAGATTTGTAGTCACCTTAATATCAACCGGGGCAATGCCTTTGTTGGTCAGTTCAGCGATGGTGAAGTAGGCGTAGAAATCCATGAGAACGTGCGTGGTAAAGACGTTTTCATCGTGCAGCCTACCAGCGCGCCCTGTAATGATAACTTAATGGAATTGATCGTTATGATCGATGCCATGCGCCGCGCATCCGCTTCCCGCATAACCGCTGTGATACCTTATTTTGGCTATTCGCGTCAGGATCGCCGTACCCGCTCAATGCGTGTGCCGATTACCGCCAAGGTGATCGCCAATATGCTGACCAGTGCCGGTGTAGACCGTGTGCTCACGGTTGATCTGCATGCCGACCAGATACAGGGTTTTTTTGATATCCCGGTGGATAATGTCTATGCTTCACCGATGTTATTAGGTGATGTCTGGCGCAAAAAGCACCCTAATTTAATTGTCGTCTCACCGGATGTCGGTGGTGTGGTACGCGCCCGCGCCCTGGCAAAGCGTTTAGATGATGCCGATTTGGCCATTATCGATAAACGCCGGCCTAAAGCCAATGTCTCACAGGTGATGAACATCATCGGTGAAGTCGAAGGCAAAGACTGTATTTTGATCGATGATCTGGTGGATACCGCCGGTACCTTATGCAAAGCAGCAGACGCGCTAAAAGAACACGGCGCCACCAGCGTCAACGCCTACTGCACACACCCGGTATTATCGGGCAACGCGCTGGAAAACCTGACCAACTCAGCCCTTGATGAGCTGGTGGTCACGGATACCATCCCGTTGCGCGAAGAAATTGCCAACTGTGGCAAAGTGCGGCAGTTATCGATTGCAGGCATGCTGGCTGAAACCATTCGCCGCATCCACAATGAGGAATCTGTCAGTTCGCTTTATATGGACTGATAATCAAAGAATTTAACAGCAACCTATACACCTGTTGTTAAAGTCGCGTTAATCGCGACACAAATGCCTTCCCTGGTCGCGAGGGAGGTTATGTCCGCTGAGTAGCGTGCTACTGAGCGGCTTTTTATTAACTGGAGTTAAAGAAAATGGCTATTGAATTAAACGTAGAAGTTCGTGAAGACCTGGGGAAAGGTGCGAGCCGCCGCCTGCGTCATGCGAACATGGTACCTGCCATCATTTATGGTGCAGAAAAAGAAGCGAGCAACATCATGTTGCCTCACAACGTTGTGACAAAACAGCTAGAAAACGAACTGTTCTACACACAGGTTATGACGCTGAAAGTCGGCAAAACTGCCGAGAAAGTGGTATTGCGTGATATCCAGCATCACCCAATCAAGCAGCAAGTACTGCACATGGATTTCCTGCGCATTAATCCTAAGCAAAAGATGCACGTACACATTCCATTGCACTTCATCAACGAAGAGACGGCTCCTGGTGTTAAAGCTGGCGGCAAGATCAATCACGTGCAGATTGAGATGGAAGTTATCTGTTTGCCAAAAGATATCCCAGAGTTCATCGAAGTGGATATGGGCGCACTGGAAATGGATCAGTCGGTTCACCTGTCAGACATCAAACTGCCTAAAGGCGTTGAATGTGTAGCACTGAGCCATGGTGAAGACCATGATTCAGCCATCGCGGCAATCCACGCGGTACGCGGAGCCTCTGAAGAAGTTGAAACAGGCGCACCGGTAGCACCATCCAATGAGCCAGAAGCTGAATAAGCGTAACTGATTATTCGGATCAAGGGGGAGCCAGGTGGCTGCATTATCAGTCGAGATTAATCTCATCGCAGGACTCGGCAACCCCGGTGCTCAGTACGAACAGACCCGGCACAACGCCGGGTTCTGGTTCGTTGATGAAATTGCCCGCCAATACAGCGGGCATTTTCGTGTTGAAAGCAAATTCAATGCAGAAATCTGCAAGCTCACTGTCGAAGGCAAAACCATCTGGTTAGTGAAACCGCAAACCTTCATGAACCGCAGCGGTCAGCCCGTGCGCGCACTGGCAAACTTTTACAAAATACCATTTGATCAGATCCTGATCGCCCACGACGAGCTGGACTTAGACCCCGGCACCGCCAAACTAAAAACCGGTGGCGGCCATGGCGGCCACAACGGCCTGCGCGATATAATCGCCCAGCTGGGTAACAAAGGTTTTCATCGCCTGCGCATTGGCATTGGTCACCCCGGTCACAAAGACCAGGTAGCAGACTTTGTATTACACCGTGCCAGCAAAGACGAACAAATCGATATCGAACGCAGTATCGATGATGCGGTTCGGGTACTGCCTGAACTGATGGCTGGCGACTGGGAAAAAGCCATGCATAAGCTGCATAGCAAATAGACAGGCAAAATCAAAATACAGCCGGCTAAACAGACCCGGTCAATCGCTCAGGCTAAATAGTAAACAGAGAAGAGAAAATTATGGGATTCAAATGCGGCATCGTAGGCTTACCCAATGTTGGCAAATCAACCTTGTTTAACGCCCTCACCAACGCCGAAATTCAGGCAGAAAACTACCCGTTTTGTACCATCGAACCCAATGTCGGCATCGTGCCCATGCCCGACCCGCGGCTGGACGCGCTGGCAGAAATCGTCAAGCCGGAAAAAATCATACCCACCACCATGGAATTTGTCGATATCGCCGGTTTAGTCGAAGGCGCCTCAAAAGGTGAAGGCCTGGGTAACAAATTCCTCGCCAACATCCGCGAGACCGATGCCATCGCCCAGGTTGTGCGCTGTTTTGATAACGACGACATCATCCACGTCGCCAACAAAATCGACCCGGCCAATGACATCGAAGTCATCAACACCGAGCTGGCACTGGCCGATATGGAAGCGGTAGATAAAGCCCTGCATAAATCGCAAAAACTAGCCAAGACAGGCGATAAAGGTGCCAAAGCCAGGGTCGAGTTATTACAAAAAGTAAGCCACAACCTCAACGAGGGCAAACTAGTGCGCGCCATGGGCCTGTCTGATGACGAGCTGGCATCATTAAAAGAACTGTTCCTGCTGACCATCAAGCCCACCATGTACGTTGCCAACGTCAACGAAGACGGCTTCGAAAACAACCCGTATTTAGACCAGGTAAAAGCCATCGCCGAAGCCGAAGGCGCTGTCGTGGTCGCCGTCTGTGGTGCCATCGAGGCAGACCTGATCGCGCTGGACGAAGAAGAACGCAAAGAATTCCTGGACGAAATGGGCCTGACCGAGCCGGGCTTAAACCGTGTTATCCGCACCGGTTACGCCTTATTAGGCCTGCAAACCTACTTCACCGCCGGTGTTAAAGAAGTGCGCGCATGGACCGTCGCCATCGGTGCCACCGCACCACAGGCTGCCGGTGTTATCCACACCGATTTTGAAAAAGGCTTCATCAAAGCCGAAGTCACCGCCTATGATGATTTCATTGCTTATAAAGGTGAGGCTGGGGCGAAAGAAGCGGGCAAACTGCGAGTCGAGGGTAAGGATTATATTGTTAAGGACGGGGACGTCATGCACTTTAGATTTAATGTTTAGCGAATACAGAAGTTTCGCTAAACATAGAACAAATAAGCCTAAAGTCATCTTGACATAAAGCCCGAAACCGTCCAAAATGCGCGGCTTCCTTACGGAAGTCCTATTTGGCAACATAGCTCAGTTGGTTAGAGCACATCACTCATAATGATGGGGTCCCAGGTTCGAATCCCGGTGTTGCCACCATATTCTTTGCAAAAAAGCCGCTATTTATAGCGGCTTTTTTGTGTCTTTA
>JAOUKT010000141.1 GCA_029882395.1 Gammaproteobacteria bacterium | reverse complement strand
GACGATAAGAATAGTATGTTGTTTGCTCAATTTTAACAGAAGGTTCTCAATGACTTGAGTTGCATTGGGATCAAGTGCACTACAGGGCTCATCAAGTAACAGCACTTCCGGCTTTAGTGCAATTGCGCGTGCAATACATAGCCTCTGTTGTTGTCCGCCAGATAAAAGGTTTGCTGATTGATTGAGCTGCTGGCGTACTTCTTCCCATAAACCAACCTCGCGCAAACTTTGCTCCATTTGCTTTTTGATATCACGCTTGTTTTTTAGCCCATGTTCTCGCAATGGTATCTCGAAGTTTTTGTAAATTGAAAATGGGAAAGGTACCGGCTTTTGAAATATCATGCCTACTTTTAAACTCGGCGTCAGCGGGAGCTTGTCAGATTCTGAGGCTTTTTCTTCCCCATGCTGCTGATGATGATAGATCCTGCCTGATAGTTGTGCTGCCGGATTTAATTGAGTTAATCCAGATAAAGCATTGAGCAAGCTACTTTTACCGCAGCCTGATGGACCTATGATTGATGTGATTTTGCGTGCATATATATTCAGGTTCAGATTATTAAATGCCGGAATATTATTATAGTTGAGGCTGAGTTGTTCAGTAGAAAGGGCAGGCAGTAATTTTGCCTCGGGTTCTTGAACAAGCGTGAATACTCTCTTTTTACTAAGCATGCCTTCTCATCCATGTAAAGTCCTGCGTGGAATCAAAATATCCCAGCTTTTTGCCCATTCGTAAAGCGCTGCTGTTAATGAAAAGTAGCAGGATAATAAGCACGAAAGCAGTTGTGTAACTATTATTATTTCCACCGGGAACATTCATCGCCAAATCATAGATATGAATTGACATACTGCGACCAGAATCAAACACACTCTCGGGCATGCGCGTAACATAGCCAGAAGTGAACAACAGTGCTGCGGTTTCGGCCAGGGCTCTACCGGTACATAATATTATACCTGTGACAATACCCGGCATGGCAATAGGCAGAAGAATGCGGAAAACCAGAGTGCTTTTACTTAGCTTGAGGCTGAAACTGTTTTGATAATACTGTGCAGGGATTTGTCGAATGCTGTTGTAGCTACTTAATATAAACAACGGTAACATCATTATACTGAGGGTTAATGCACCTGACAAGATTGAAAATCCCATCCCTAACGCAATACTGAAAAACGCGTTGCCAAACAGACCAATGACTATTGACGGCATGCTGGCTAATAGATCAAGACAGACATTAAGAACCCGGGTAAAGATATGACTGCTATCCATTTCGTTCATTAGCAATGCACAGGCAATACCCAGAGGCAACGTAAACGCCAGAGCCAGTCCCACTATCCATAGGGTGGATATAATTATTGGATAAATGCCTCCGCTTCTACCAGCTTGTTGCGGTGCGGTAGTGACGAACTCCCAACTGATATTTTTTACACCATGGATAATGATATCACCAGTAATCCAGATGAAAGCTGCCATCACCAGAATTGCGGCAAGCCAGGTAGATAGACCTAATAGAGAGATGTTTGACTGTTTACTCATGTGCATGACTGACAGATCCGTGCATTCGATAGATGAGCATGAGCAAAATGAATACGAAGAGTGCTAGCAATAAACCGCCAGCAAAAAGGGCTGATCTGTGTGCGTCCATTGCATAGGCAGTTTCGAGTGCTATGTTTGCGGTCAAGGTGCGTACTGGTGCCAGAAAGCTATTTGGTATTGCTACAACATTACCACACACCATTAGCACAGCCATGGTTTCACCCAGGGCACGGGCAGTCTGCAAAAGTGAACCGCTAATCAGGCTCTGCCTGGATAATGGCAATACGATATACCAGACAATGGCTGATTTTTTCATTCCAAGTAACCAGGCGGATTGAAGCTGCTGGTTATCCAGCCGTTCAAAAGTCGCTATTGCCACCAGTGATACGAGTGGCAGTATCATGATTGCCAACACAATAATACCGGCGAGCAAGCTTGTGCCGGCGC
>JAOUKT010000086.1 GCA_029882395.1 Gammaproteobacteria bacterium | reverse complement strand
TACTTCACGCCATTTTCCATGGCTTCTTTAACGTGCGCAGCACCTGTATGACCTGTCGCCATAATAAAGACAAGATCATCATGCGCTTCAATATTTTTTAAATGCTTGTACAATTGCAGGCCGTCCATACCCGGCATCTCCCAGTCACAAAACACAACATCAAACGACTCTGCGTCGATCATCTCAAGCGCAGATTTACCGTCTCTGGCCTCAGTAACCCTTTTAAAACCTATACGTTTGACAATTGCGCTCAGAAAGCTGCGCATTAGTGCTTCATCATCAACAATTAATACTTTTTTAGATTGAAGCATTGTTTTCAAATCACCCATACTCAATCGCACTCCTTTAAACATTGGCTAATACTTAAACAATAACAGGGATATCAATACAATGAGCATAGAACAAACAATACAAATTCACAGTGATTCCAGCTGATAATTTGCCCGCAGTACTGAAACGTTAGCGGTTTATAAACTGCCGGCAGCATTAAATAACAACAGCGATCACTGCATGTTGTTTTGCAAAGCGTCGAGGTTAGTTTTCCAGGCTTGTCATTTCACAAAGACGGGCATTGCGATGCTAGCGGTAACCCCAAATTACCGGCAAATTCAGTGATATATTCTTATCCAGCTCACATATCTGGATTATTTTATAACTTTCCTGCTGACAGTCGCGCCGAATGGGCTGCGGATAAGGCGCACCGCGCGGGCTGATTATGCTGGCAACCACGGGGGTTACTGAATCAAGAGCCCGGTTTATGACGATACCCACTTCTCCATTGTTTAAGCTAACAAAAGCACCGGGCGGAAAAATCCCAAGCTCTTTAATCAGGAACAGGCACAACTTTTCATAGAAAAACTTTCCCCGGTCAACAAAGATCTGCTTTAAAACTTCTTTGGGATGTATGCCTTTACGGTATGAACGCCCTGCGATCATGGCGGCATAGCGATCAGCAATAGAAATCAGATTTGACTCTGTTAATAGCGCATCACCAGACACACCTCCGGGGTAGCCGCCGCCATCAATGCGCTCATGATGCTGCAGCACCGACTTTAGCCACAAGCTATTGGTAATGCCATTGTCATGCAGTATTTTAACCGCCCGCTCCGGATGAGAATCGATTTTCTGTCGCTGCCCGTCAGTCAACATTTCAGACTGTTTCTGTAAAGAGTCCTGGAGGTCGTTTATGGCAATATTACAGGTTAAGGCAGCGCACATGATTGTATTGCGTCGTTGACTATCTTCGATAAAACGTTTGCCGATTAATTCACAAAGAATGGCGACATGAATTGCATGCATTAAAGAATAAGAAGAACCAAAACACAAATGCACAGCACCCAGCAACGCATCCGAATCGGTGTTTGCCCAGGCCTGCAGTTCAGCACATAATTTTCGTATTGTCTGTTCAATATCAATGGTGCGGTTTTTCGCGTTTTTTTGCAGTGAATCGGTAATATTATCCAGCCGATTACAGTATTCATAAACCACATCAAACGGGCAGATATCATCTTCTAACTCATTTCCTTTCTGCTGTTCCTGCGCCATTTCTTTACGGCTTTTTTTACGATAAATACCCCGCGCAACCAGCGCTTGCAACTGCCGGCCAGAAACGATCACAGAGTCTTCTTTGAGCAATAACATGCCGTATTTATCATAAACATCCCATGGCAGCCTGCTGCCAACTTCAAGATCTTTTACTAACAAACTATTTGTTACTGCCTTAGCCATTATTCAGTCACCCCGAAAGAAAAGCCATGTGGGCATGGCCTAACATCATTTTTATTATTTTAATATTTGCACATTTCATACTTTACGAATTATTCTTACCAGGCCGAATATTACAGGCCACCACGGTTTCTTAACAAGCTGAGCGCATATTAATGCATTCATAATCATTAATAAATACATCTCACTACTGAGCCCTAAACCAAACAATATAAGATCTATCCTTTCTCTCTTTTTGAAACTATCGGCATTGTCATCGCTGCATAATCTTTTCAATCAGCCGGCTATTGAACAACTTAATCTAAGCCTCGCCAATTAACTCTACCACTTTATCGAGCAGCCTATCCGGAGCCACCGGTTTTTCATATACCCAGTCAGCACCTGTTACCAGCGCATCGATCAAATCACCTACAGGCAGCCCTGAAACAAGAATAATTTTTACACCTTCGAGGTAATCGGTCGGCTTCATTAGCTCGAGAAACTCAAGGCCTGACATCTCCGGCATATTAATATCCAGCGTTATCAGGTCCGGCTTTTTCTGCTCCAGCATTGCTTTCGCCTGCAGACCATCAAACGCCATCAGTGTACTGTAGCCGGCCTGCTCAAGAACAGCCTCTATTACACTGGATATTAATTTATCGTCTTCAACAATAAGTACTGATTTCGACATAAGCTTTCTGCTTTTGTTTGCATGTTATTAACTGCAAGTATAGAACAGATTGAGAATAATCAGCCCAACTGAAGCAAATGATAAACAATTTTATACACAGGAATACTCACTCGCCTCAGCCAGCGAATCGCCTGAAGATGCCGTTTGCCTCCTGCCCAGTCAGCTCAACTGCGGACACATCTGCTGCTGCGGTTCTGAATTGATATTGATATATTGCAGGTATTGATCAAGTTTGCGCAGGTCACTGCGCAAAACTATTGCCATCATTGGCGTTCCGTTCATTTTCTTAAAAATAAAAGCCGCCACCACGCATTCATAACAAGTATTTTTTTACCTGCAATGTACTGATGCCTTAAAGTTCGACACCTGAGCGTTCGGACCTGACTTCGGATAAAATACGCAAGCCGCCGCGCACTACCAGCAGCGCGATAATCAACCCTATAATAAGGTCCGCCACTGAATAGCCGGTGAGGTATACAATCCACCCACTGACTACTATGCCGATATTGGCAATCACATCATTCTTGGAAAAAATCCAGCTGGCTCTCATATGCACTTCGCCATCACGGTGACGAGACAAAAGTTTCAGGCACAACAGGTTGGCGCACAGTGCCACAACACCAACTGTCATCATCAATATCGAATCCGGCTCACTGCCAGACAAAAACCGCCTCAACACGTCCACCACCACCAGCAGGCCTAAAATAATTTGCAGTACACCGCTGATATTTGCCGCCTTCATTTTTGCAGCCAGCGTACTGCCGACAGCATACAGGCCTATTCCATAAACACTAGCATCGGCCAGCATGTCAAGGGAGTCAGCGATCAGCGCGGTAGATTCCGCCATCACTCCCAGGCCCAGTTCCAGCAGAAACATCACAGCATTAATCAGCAACAACTGTTTCAGCACCCTTGCCTGAGTCTTGTCTTTTATTTCAAATTCACAACCACAATCCGACATATTAACACCCACTTATAGCCATTCAATACTGGCTTTATTCACCTCAATTTCCCGGCACTCGCAGATTAGCTGCTCAATGCCGCGGCATTGTTTTTCAAGGTAACGTCTGTCATTACTGATCATGCTGATACCCAATACAGCCCGTTGCCACTCATCCAGCGCAGCGGTTTCAGCCACCGACAAATTAAAGCGGTTCTTTAACCGTGCTTTTAAACTTTTGATTTGTTTTCGTTTGTCTTTTAAAGAACGGGCCATTGGTATCAGTAATTCAATAACGATAACACAGACCACAGCATTGTTATTTTTATTAGCCATGGCTTACTATACACCGCCCGACAGGCATAAAAAAAGCGAATCCGAAGATGCGCTTTTCAATAAATATATCTAAATATAATTCATCATCAGCTGCGATGTTCCTCTTCTGACTCAAACCATTTCAGTTTATTATGCAGTGAAACCACTTCACCGACGATGATTAACGTCGGCGCTTTCAATTCATTGTTTTCAACAATGCTAGGCAGTGATGATAAATCGCCAATCAATGTCTGGTGATCCGGTGTCGTGCCTTGTGAGACTAGCGCCGCTGGCGTGCTCTCTGGCAAGCCATGCGCCATTAACTGTTTGCAAATTTCATTCACCCCACGCAAACCCATGTAAAAAACAATCGTCTGGTTAGCAATGGCTAATGCTTTCCAGTTTAAATCCACCGTGTTGTTTTTCAGGTTACCGGTGACAAAGACAACCGACTGCGCATAATCACGGTGCGTTAAGGGAATACCGGAGTAGGTAGAGCAACCTGCCGCCGCCGTAATACCCGGTACTACCTGGAACGACACGCCTTCATCGGCCAATGTATCAATTTCTTCTCCGCCACGACCAAAGATAAATGGATCACCGCCTTTCAGGCGTAACACACGTTTGCCTTCTTTGGCATGACGCACTAATAACTGATTGATATCTTGCTGTGGCACGGCATGGTTATCACGCTCTTTACCGACATAAATCAGTTCTGAATCACGCCGTACCAGCTCCATAATCGCCGGCGAAACCAGGCGATCATAGACCACCACATCAGCCTGCTGCATTAAACGCAGGGCACGGAAAGTTAACAGATCCGGATCACCCGGGCCGGCACCAACCAGGTATACTTCGCCTTCAAATGTCGGCTGCGACTTACCGTCTTCAATCGCTTTTTCCAGTGCCAGCTCAGCCTTATCCATTTTACCGGCAAAGACATGTTCGGCCACCGGGCCATTTAAGACGTTTTCCCAGAAATCACGGCGCTGTTCTACATCCGCAAATGTTTTCTTAACCTCTGAACGGTAGTTTTCAACCAGGGTACCCAGCTTGCCATATTCGGCCGGGATACGACCTTCCAGCTCGGTACGTATCATGCGCGCCAGTACGGGTGAAGCGCCACCGGTAGAGATCGCAATTTGTACCGGAGAGCGGTCAATGATTGATGGCATGATAAAACTGCACAATTCAGGATGATCAACTACATTTACAGGCACGTTCAGCGCCCCTGCCAGCTCTGATACGCGTACATTCACATCAGAATTATCAGTTGCGGCAATAATGACTTTACGGTTTTTTACATCATCATCTTCAAAATCACGCGCGGCATGTTTAATTTTGCCGTCTTTATGCCAGCCAGCCAGCTCATTACATAATTCGGGAGAAACCACCGTTACATCGGCATCGGCTTTTAACAACAAAGAGACTTTGCGAGCAGCAATACCACCACCTCCGACTACCAGGCAGGATGTTTGCTTCAGATTCATGAAAATAGGTAAATAATCCACCGGGTACTCCTCAACGAACTAGGACAAAGTTAATATAGCGCAGATACCTTTGTACAAAAAATGTGTTATCCCGCTAAGCAAAAAACAGTCTGAAAACGCTGTTTACACACAGTAAAGGGCATTTTTAGACTGTTTTTAACGCCGCCAGAGCGGTAAATAGGAACCGTACAGAAGCATCTATAAGAATATAATGATATTGCAAACCTTCAACAATATCTATTAAAGGGTAGTCACTTCGCCACTGAGAATAGCATCCAGCTTGCCGGCTCGTTCCAGAGCGTAAATATCGTCACAGCCCCCCAGGTGAAGATCGCCGACAAATATCTGTGGCACTGTACTTTGATTGCTGGCCATTTCCATTTCCTGCCACTTCTCAGCACTGCTGGCATCAATTTTTTCAATCTCAACCCCTTTGCTTTCCAGTAACCGGCTGGCTCGAACACAATAGGGACACATGCTAGTGCTATACATACGAACGTGTGGATCTGACATACAACTCTTCTCCAAAAAAGAATTTACAGCTTGTTAAAACCTGAACTTTAGTCCTCAGGGTGTATCCAGCCTGAGCACACTGCTGACCTCGATAGATTCAAAAGAGTCTTTTAAGCATTGATGCAGGGTATTTTGAATGAACTCATCAAGCCCTTCAGTCAGGTCATGTTTGTTGATCAACGACAATACAATATCGAGTTTCACGCTCAATGGTGTGTAATGCAGCGCCAGATCATGCAATGCGTTGATTTTACCATAACGCACGGCCGGCATAGTATAAGCGATTGTTTGCACCGCCTGAAACCTCAGGCTTGAAAAAACATGCCTGAGCCGGCTTTGAAACTCATTGCGTACCAGCCGGCACAGCAACCACGATACACTGTCAGCCGCATCGATAAGATCAGGATCCAGCGCACTGTGCTGCGAAAAATAATCCAGCGCAGGGTAATAGCCCATCTGCTGAGATCTGACAAAATCATCGATCTGCTCTGCCAGCGCATTGCCAATAACCACCGCTGAGCTGGCAGAATGCTGCAATAACACCTCTTCCGCCAGTCGCACTCTTACGGTCGCCAGATACTGATTTAAGCGAACTTCAGTCATCTAGCGGCGTAATAGTTCTACTTGCTGCAATAAAGGCCTGGTGACCGGCTCAAGCTTTTTGCGCATCACCGTTCCAATTGCCGTGCTCACTGCAAAAATAGGCCCGACTACTTTTTCATCCAGAGAAGACAATATCAGCATCGCCTTAATACGTTGCTCAAGCTCGGGCCATAACGCGTTTATTTCCGCCAGATAGGTTGCAAGCGGTTGTGACTGATCGGCGCAAATAGCATCAACATAACAGACGATCTCTGCCACCTGCTGACTCGGCGGTACGACAGCGACCGGGTTAAAATAATTTGCCACACTATTAATCAATGCAACCACCACATCCTGGTTGTTCGGCCGTTTGAATGCCAGCTGCACGGTCTGTAAAAAACTCTGCCCCTTGGCACTATGAATTTGCACCAGCATTTGCGCCAAAGGGTTTTCTGATAATGGCGCCAGCTCTCCTTGCAGGCGCGGATACAAGGCATGTGCGGCCTGCTGCTCAGGCAGGTCGTTCGGCGTCGTCGCCAGAAAACCAACATAAAAACTCGATTTTGATTTAGCCTTGGCCCAAAGTTTCAGTCGCTGCTCTTCACTGATCAGCCCGGGCTTTAATACCAGCATCACCGATTCAATCATCGCCCGCTGATCTTCCTCAAAAGGTAAAAACTCAAGCAGGAAATCTGCCAGCTCTTTACCGATGTCATGCTCAACCACGGCCTCTTTTTCCAGCATGCGGCGCGCTGTTTCTGCAGACGGCATGCACCACCAGGCATGGCGTGCCTGGGTGGCATTCAATCCCGGCGCATGTACCAAGGCGACTATGGCTTCCGGCTCACCCAATAATAACAGCCGGTCCAGACTTTCATCCTTGGCCTGTCCCATACGAGACCAGCGACTTAGAAAAACAGGATAACCTTTTGGTGAACCCAGGACGATTGTCGATAACAGTTCACGCACCTGTTTTAAATATTTCTCATCTTTAGCATTAGGGTTGAGTTGCACATTGGCCTCACCTTTATCGGTCAGCGCATGCACACTCATTTTTGACTCATCGATGCGCACCGCTTTTACAGCCTGTTTCATCATTACATTAAGTCTTAAACTGTCTTCGGGGGATAGAGGCATGATCAATCTAGGGATTTTTTAAACGCATAACTATATCGTATTCATCGACTATTTACCCGCATCTTTTAATACGGTTTTACGGTGTTAGGCTTGCTCTTCAATCATAATTATAAACATTTGCAGTAACTCGGGCTTCCACTGGCGACTATGGATTTCCTTTTTCAAAATAGATAGGGATTTTTCTATTGTCATGCCCTTTCTATAAACCTGGCCAGCTGTCATTGCATCCCGGGCAACAGCAATTTCGACTATACGAGCCAGCAACGGAACCGCTTCTCCTTTAAACCCGTCAGCATAACCAGCACCATCCCAGCACTCATGATGCCAGCCAGCGATCTGCACAAGGCTTTAAAACGAGATAAGGGGCGCATGATAACGACCGTCATTTCCGGGTGCTTTTTCATGCTCTCGAATTCATGCTCATCCGGTGCTTCAGTTTTATTTAAGATGCCGCCTGTGATCCCGGTCTTACTCAGATCGTGCATCAAGGTTCCCTGTTTCAGTAAATGCAATTCATCTTGGTTTAAACAATAACGTTTACCCAGCATCA
>JAOUKT010000140.1 GCA_029882395.1 Gammaproteobacteria bacterium | reverse complement strand
GGTGTTAGGTTCAGGCCCTGGCGGTTACACCGCCGCTTTTCGCGCAGCTGATTTAGGTTTAAACGTTATTCTGATTGAAAAGTACGACAGCATCGGTGGTGTTTGTCTGAATGTGGGTTGTATTCCATCGAAAGCGTTATTACATACTGCACACATTATTAATGAAGCGGAAGAGTTTGCAAAACACGGCGTGACGTTTGGCAAACCGGATATTGATATTGATGCTATTCGTAAGAATAAAGAAACCGTTATCGGCAAATTAACCGGCGGTTTAAAAGGTCTGGCGAAACAGCGCAAAGTTGAAATTGTGCACGGTTACGGCAAATTTACATCTGCGAATACCATCGAAGTTGAGAAGGATGGTGAGAAGACGGTAATCGGTTTCAATAATGCGATTATTGCTGCCGGATCACGCGTTACTAAATTACCATTTATTCCCTGGGATGATCCGCGCGTAATGGACTCAACCGGTGCGTTGGAACTGGCAGAAGTGCCTAAGCGTTTACTGGTTGTTGGCGGTGGCATCATCGGTCTGGAAATGGCAATGGTTTATGATGCTTTGGGTTCAGAGATTACCGTTGTTGAGTTAGGTTCTGGTTTAATTCCGGGAGCGGATCGTGATATCGTGCGTCCGTTAGAGCGTCGTGTTAAAAAACGCTATAAGAATATTTTCTTGGACACCATGGTAACCGCTGTGGAATCAACAGATGAAGGAATGCTTTGTACCTTTGATGGTAAAAAAGCACCGGCAACCGATACCTTTGATAAAGTACTGGTCGCAATCGGTCGTAGTCCGAACGGTTTATTAATTGATGCCGACAAAGCCGGAGTTGCGGTTGATGAGCGAGGCTTCATCAGCGTTGATAAACAGCAGCGTACTAATGTTGATCATATCTTTGCTATCGGTGATATTGTCGGTCAGCCAATGCTGGCACACAAAGCGACTCATGAAGCCAAAGTCGCTGCTGAAGTTATCTCAGGTATGAAATCCTTCTTTGATGCACGCACAATTCCTTCTGTTTGTTATACCGACCCGGAAGTGTCATGGATGGGTAAAACAGAAGAGCAGTGTAAAGAAGAAGGGATTACTTATACAAAAGGTGCTTTTCCCTGGGCAGCCAGTGGTCGATCCTTGTCGATTGGCCGCGACGATGGCTTGACAAAAGTGTTGCTGGATGAAGAGCATCGCATTATCGGAGCCGGTATTGTCGGCCCCAATGCCGGTGAGCTGATTGCAGAAGCCACACTGGCGCTGGAAATGGGTGCAGATGTTGAAGATCTTGCATTGACAGTACATCCGCATCCGACCTTGTCTGAAACGATTAACTTCGCAGCAGAAGTGGCCGAAGGCACCTGTACAGATATCTACATGCCAAAGAAAAAGTAGTTAAGTTAGCTCCGCGCATTGCCAGCCATTGCGCCGTGGCTTATCCTATAAAAAAGGCCGCTATTGATAGTGGCCTTTTTTTATGTGGCTGGTTATGATGATTACCGATGCACCAGGGGCTACAGATGTTAGAGGTCGTTATTGAAAATCGCCGCTTACGAGTTGAACTGACTAAAGCGGCAGAGAAAGCACTGACTCAACGTGAAGGTGTTTTATTTGTGGAAATGGAACTCTATTTCAGTTGCCTGATTAGAAAACAGGTATTGTTTCATGATCATCAGCGGCAACAAAATAGTGTCAGTGCCGGGAATAAATTGAGCATAAGTTTTCACCCGGTAATGACCAGCAGTTGTCTGATTAGTGAAGCCAGTGCAGAACCAGCAAAAAGTGATTTTGAAATGCAGCGCCGTGAGTGTTTTGTGCCTAAGTGGCTGAGGCTTGATTATAAAAAGTCTGGCTGGACTGGTGAATTTGGTTATTAAATTAGAGAAAAGAAATAACGATGAATAAAAAAATAAAAAACATAGTGTTATTAGTAACGATAACTGTTTTGTTGCAAGGCTGTTTAGGTGATCAGAATGCCATCAACAGAGACGTTATGTTTATACAAACCATTCCTG
>JAOUKT010000002.1 GCA_029882395.1 Gammaproteobacteria bacterium | reverse complement strand
AATGAACCCTGAGCAACCTGCATCACCTTAGTCATGGTTATACAAGCGCACCATATTCTCTTGCCAGAGAGCGGATATCTTCTGCTTTGTAATATTGCTCACCCATAGCCTGTACATGGCACTCCCACTCTGCCAGCCACTGCGCCAGCTCAGGATCTGTGCCCTGGCAACCGACCAGCGTGATAACCGCATCGGCAATTCGCCATGGCCCCTGACCTTTGAGCTGACCTTTAATCAGCGTCACTTGTTCGCTCTGCGCTTGTTGCTGCCAGAATGGCTGCAGGTACACCAGGCCTTCTTTGTGCGGATAATAAGCCACCATGATAGCTTTTTCGCCGCTTGAATAATTAATCGCAAGCGGCCTTTTCATTTCAAAAATATCAGCCATCTTTCTTTGCTAGAAAATCAATCGTCTGGATATCGCCGGTACTGTCCAGATGAATTTCGTCCGTATCAGGTTTGTTTTTTAAGATATACGCAGCCATCAGCATAAACATTTTTTCATTTTCATTATGAATTGCCGACATCATTTTATCTGCCGCTACCTGACAACGCTGAAGTATATTCGGCTGCTCTATCCAGACATGCCCCATCTGCCAGCCCTGGTCGAGGTCGGCATCCATTTTATTGAAAAAGTCCTCGCCTTGCGCTATTAACTGATCCGGAATTTCAAACTCTTCTGCTTTGTCTTCAACTAATACTTTTATTTTCATTGCGTTATCTCAACGTTCTTAAATAGCGGACATGATAATCCGTAAAAAAGCGGTATAATCATTTCAATCTTGAAACCCGGAACGGCTTTTGAACACAGGCCCCTGCTCCGACTGAAACGACATTAATGCATTCTGGCAATTATAACATCATGCCAGATAACGAAACCCAGTAAGTGGACAATCATGTTAATAACCGTAGCCGATGTACTAAATAAGCGTCAACTTGAGCATATTCACAGCATTCTGAAACAATCGAGCTTTGTCGATGGCAAGCTCTCCGCGGGCAAACATGCTCAGCGTGTCAAAAATAACCAGGAGCTTTCGTCAAATGACCGCATGTTAAATGAGTTAAACAGTATTGTGATGGGTTCGCTGGTGCAAAACAAAACCTATCAAAACAGCGCTTTCCCGCACCGCATAGCCACCGCCTTTTATGCCCGCTATGGCGCGGGCATGGCTTATGGTGATCACATTGATGATCCGGTGATGGGACCTGCCGGTGCCACTTACCGCACCGATGTATCGATTACTGTTTTTCTCAATAACCCTGAGGACTATGAAGGTGGTGAGCTCTGTATCAACACCAGCTTTGGTAGCCAGCAGGTCAAACTGCCAGCCGGTCATGTTGTGATGTACCCCTCTGGTACCTTGCATCATGTGGCAGAAGTCACCCAGGGCGAACGACTGGTTGCCGTGACCTGGTGTCAAAGCATGATTCGTGATCCCGCTAAACGCGAATTACTGTATAACTTGAACCTCGCCCGTGAATCGTTAATGCTTAAAGCCCCTGACAGCGATGAAACCGCTAAAGTCGACACCTCTTATATCAATCTGGTACGCATGTGGTCCGAGCTTTAAAGCCAGTCAAACCCTGCCACCTTGAGCCCGCTTCAAAGCCGAGTTTTACAACTTACGACTTATTAAATATATTTGAGCCATAAAAAAAGCCGCTATAAAGCGGCTTTTTTTATGGCTCAAGCTTAAATCAGAGATTAAGGCTTAGAACCTACTTCAGCATGTGCTGCAGCGTTAACAGCTGCTGCTAAGTCAGCGTATTCTTGACGGTAACCGTCCAGAGTGTGGCCGCTTTTTGGTGTGAAGTAATCTTCTGGATCAACACCGTTCGCAGACTCAAACTCTTGAAATTTCTTCTGCATTTCGATCATTTTTACGATCATTTCTTGCTTGTTCATTTCCATCACCTTAATTCGTGGATTGGATAGCACTATTCGGTACTAATCGGCTGATTATAGCACAATAATCCCCGACTCCTTTATCCCAATAGGGGTATATGAGCCGGAGAAGGCAAATTCAGACTAGTAGCCGCCTTTACGTGTAGATTGTGGTAAACCACCGATCTTCAGGCCTTGTTTAGAAGGCATCATTGGGAACAGCTCGTACATGTACTTAGACGTTAATTTCTTGCCCCATTTCTTGCCCATTGCTTTCATGATGCCGCGCTCATTTGGCTCAGCGCCTTCGTCGAGTACTTGCTCACGCATGTATTCAATGACATCCCAATGCTCCTGAGTCGGTACAATATCCTCTTCAGCAAAGATTTCTTCAGCAATTTCTTTAGTCCAGTCATTTGCGTCTACAAGATAACCGTTTTCAGTTTTTTCAACACTCATACTTCACCTCTGTTTCATAACTTAATAATCAATAATTTAATACAAACGTTACCTGGCACCTGTAAAATGGGTTTTATCTTCCGTTTCACCAACTGCCTTAATGCCTTTATGTGGCAAGAACAGGCCACAACCATATTCTCTGCCACGGCCAACACCCTGCTGTTGTAACTTCACAGCAACTTTCGGATCCAGATCAGCCACCATAATACTGCGTGTTCTGATGTGCTCTTCCGGCAACCGAATCGTGTGGGGTTTTCCACACATAATCTTGCGTATTTTGGTAGCCAGCGACTCATTGAGTTCAGCTACCACGCGCTTTAGAAAGTCCGCTTCACTTTCTTCCCCTTCTTCAACAATCACGTAGCGTGAGAACTGCTCAGACTGTGCACTGAGCGGCTTTACTATTGCCGAACCTAATTCAAGCTGATGGCCGCCAATATCTAACACCTGGCCTGTCAGGGCTTTTACATCAGCCAGCCTTTCAGCCGGTGTTCGAATGTACATGCGCGCCCGGCGTGACAGATACAGCAATTCATTTTCAGTGTCTTCAGGGCGCATCCAGCCATTGCCCGACTCTGCCCCATGAATTTGATGAATACCAAGCTTTTCATGCTCTATCCAGGGTAGCAGATGCTGCAAGGCCTGATATAACTCATGCGCATGTTCTAGCGGTAACGACTGGCTGATTACCTTAAAACCAACATCAACGATATCTTCGGGAACCTGAAAAGCTTTCTGTTTTTCATCTTCGTCCCAGAACATCTTAGTCTCTGCTTGTGAAAGCGGCTTCACACTGATCTTGCCAGTTTGCAGGCGTGTCTTTAAAGTCCGGTTTTACATCCATTTCAAAGAACATCTGGCCTTGTCTGGCTTCGCCTTTAAGGGCTTCTTTCAAGTCCTCAAACGTCGATAAATCATGATTTTTCATTAATACTTCACTGAGATATAACATCTTAGTTCACCTGATTCATTATGCTACTTACGCCGGTATCCGCCACCCGGTCATAAAAACGGGCCCGGTATAATAACCGATGCTGCGCATCACTGTCTTCAAAAGAGGTGCGATTATGCAACAGATTGTTACAAATTACACCCTGCCCGGCTGCCAGTCTATATCTCAAAATGTAGGGGCTGGTGGCCAAATATTCTGTTATTTTGCCGCTAGCCTCTGCCGTCAAGCTGTCATTGCGCCAGCTGATATTTCGTGTGCGTGCCGAATACCTGATATGGAGGTTACCACTGCTATTTTCAAGTGAAAATACCGGCCCGGATTGCGCCGCGCGTAGTTGCTCACCGGCCTCGCCTTCATTATTAGGCGGTATTGTCATCGCTTCAGCGTGCATTAGAGCCCTGATATACGCCGGGTTTTCGTCGCGAAGCTGAATATAGAGCATTTCATGGTCCAGCAGCATATTTTCACCACCTTTTAACGCTGGACGAACGCAATGCAATAACATGCCGCGGATCTGTTTTTCCAGCGGGTTGTAATAGCCATCGGCATGCCAGCTCAGGCGGCGGTTGGTATAAGGAATATAAATGCGTTTCTGCGCCGTATTCGATACCTGCAAACTGGTTATACTGTCTTCATCCGAGCAGATATTATTATCAATTCGCTCCAGGCCCAGCCGACGCGCAAACTGTCTTATCTGTGCTTTTGAGGCCAATGGCCTAGCGCCTAAATCGTAAATCACCATATTATGCTGGTGGATAACCGCTTTAAGCTGCTGCAATTCTTGCGCTGATACGGCATTGATGTCGGCTATTGCAACTATCAACCGATCTGGCGTTACCGGGTAAGCTGACAGTTTATGCTGGCGCCATTTTTGATACGCCACATCATCATCGAGACTGAACGGGTTTGACTTCGGGCTGCATAATGCTGGTTCTGTCATCTCTGTCTTGCTCATAGCGGCATCATCGTTGGCAGTGATTTATTAGGACGCCTGATGCTCAGGGTCATTCGGGTTCTGGAATATAAAATCGGGCTTGCCTTCTTCCAGCTCGACAAAATCGAGTACGGTTCCGGTTAATAAGGTCAGGCTCACAGGTGCGATAATTAACTCGATATCATTTGAGATGAAAACCTGATCTTCTTCCGTTTTCTCATCAAAACCCATGCCGTAGTGCAAACTGCCATCTTGCTGCTTAGTGCATGCAACACGTAAAGCCAGGCCTTCTATCTTGCCTTGTTTAGCCGATTCTTTAATCTGATTCGCAGCGGCGTCAGTAATTGTAATCATTTCATTCTCTCTTTGTTTAGCTGTTGTTTGCAGTCAGACACAAACTGTACAAATCGTGATACCCAGTGATTCTGTCGGCTATCGCGCATATGGCTATAACATGCCATCAGGTTTTTATAAATATAACCGTCTTTTTTACCTGATATACCGACGCCGCGTATCACATCAAATGCAAAATCACTGTCTTTTGGTAAGCCTTCCAGTGATGAATAATGGAACTCATGCGCACTGACTACTTGCTCTCGCTCCTGTGCATCAATCGGCCAGTTAAACGCATCGGTCACTTGCAAGCGCACGTAACCCCGGCCCTGCGGCTTTTCATTCATGATGCTATTAGCCGGTATAACACCCACCATTTTAGCCGTTTTACCCTGCCAGCATATATTTCTGCAGAGATACATCAAACCACCACATTCGGCATAGGTCGGCAGACCATTATCGATAGCATCTTTTATGCTCTGCTGCATCGTCTGATTTGATTCCAGCTCGGTTAACAGGGTCTCTGGAAATCCGCCACCAATAAACAAACCATCAATCTCAGGTAACTGCTCATCTGTGATCGTGTCAATCTCAACCAGTTCAGCGCCACAGGCTTCAAAGGCCTGCAGATCACCGGGATAATAAAAACCGAAAGCTTCATTTTTAACAATGCCGATCCTGATATCCGTTACTTTTGTCTGCTGCTGTATCTCAATGACATTATCTTCAGTTACTGCCTCAGCCTGAGTCGCCAACTGAATGAGCTGGTCAAGATCAACCTGCTGCTTTACTGCATCGGACAAAAGCCCTATCTTTTCTGAAACCTGCTGAAACTCATTGCTCGGCATCAGACCCAGATGGCGCTCATCAATATTCAAGCGTTCATCACGTTGCACGGCACCCAGTACTTTGGCATCGGTGTAATGCTCAATCACGTTTCTTAACTTGGATTCGTGGCGCAAACCACCTACCTGATTGAGGATCACACCCGCAATATGGATATCGGTATCAAAAGCCTGATAACCTAATATTAAAGGTGCTATACCACGCGTCATGCCCCTGGCATCTATAACCAAAACAACCGGTGTCTTTAGTAATTTAGCAAGCGCTGCATTACTGTTGCTGCCATCCAGATCGAGCCCGTCATATAAACCCTTATTGCCTTCGATTAACTGAAGATCAGAGCCAGCAGAGTTTCTAACAAAAACACTCTTAATCTCATCGCGATCCATTGTATAAAAATCAAGGTTATGACACGCTCTGCCAGTGGCTCTTGCTAACCATAACGGATCGATATAATCAGGGCCTTTCTTAAATGGCTGGACGATTTTCCCCGTCGACGTTAAAGCGGCACACAGACCGATACTGACGGTGGTTTTACCTGATGACTTATGTGCTGCGGAAATAAGAAGATGGGACAAGCGTTGCCACCTATTATTGAAATTTTGTGATTAGCCGCCGGCAGGGAAACCGGCAGCTTTAAAGATCAAGACTAATCTTTATGGTGCGGATCAGCGACGGCATCAGCCATGCTGACTGGCAGTAAATCTAATGCTTTAACAGCAAGTGTAACGACGATTAAGGTTATCGCAACACCACCAAGACCCAGCATTAATTCAGCTAAGCTAGGTGTATATGAATTAACCACACCATCAAAGAATGAGCTGCTGACTTCCATGCCCGGGAATAACTGCAATGGATAAGCCTGACCACCAATGATGATCACATACATCTGCAGCAGACCACCAAGAATAACCAGCACTGATGCCAGGGCTAAAGATTTACGGCAGTTTTTTAACTGTGGTGCAAAAATCAATGCTAAAGGAATCAGGCCACCGATAACCACTTGCGCCCAGAACAGCTGTGTGAAGATACCACCATCACGCAGGATGAAGGCTTCAACACCGTGATGCTCCGTAGCGTATAAATTAGTCAGATGAAAAACCGCGACGAAATAAAGTATAGCCGCAACAAATACACCCAAGAGTTTTCTTAAGCGCAATACAATGGCATCACCGAGCTCGCGTTTTGTACCGTTATACGCTGCAAACAGCACCAGCAGGAAAAATGCCAGACCAAAAGCAAATGACATAATCACAAACATTGGCGCCATAATGGCTGCATCATAACCTTGACGCGCTACCAGGAAACCAAAGATTGAACCGGTACCAGTGGTTAGCATTAAACGCCAGATGAAAGCTGAAATACCCGCAACACGATTATATTTAGCCACCGTCTGGTCCATCATGGTCCAGAGATAGACACCTACAATTCCGATAAAACCGGAATAAAGAATCATGTTCCAGGCAAAGATCGATTTGAAATTATAGATGGTTGCCGCAATGATCAGACGATCCGGACGACCCAGATCTAAAACCAGCACAACCAAACCACCCATCAACAAGGCAATTGCCAGCAGCGCTGAAAGTCTTGCCAGCGGTTTGTATGCCTTTTTATTGAATACCGATGCGATCGATGCAACGTTTAATGCTCCGGATGCGGCAACAATTAAAAATACAGCAAACACGTGCGGCAGGCCCCAGACGATCTGGTTATTCATGCCCGTCACCCAGTGACCGTTATGCTCCATAAAATAAGATGAACCTAAAGCAGCCATTATAAAGGCTGCAAACAACGCCATTAGAGCCCAGTAGCCGTTGCTGTTTCCATCAATTGAAGCGAATCTGATTAATTTCATGATCTATCAACTCTCGTTTTTATCTTAAACGCCCTGGTAACGTACGCCAGGATTCAGACCTAAGTCCGCACGAATCTGCTTGCCGCCATACTGCTTAAGGCGTTTTGAGATGTCGCTGTTTGCGTCATTAAGATCACCAAAATACATGGCTTTATGTTCTTTATTACAGGCGGTAACACATGCCGGGCTTTCGCCTTTATCAACTTTATGTACACACATTGTACAAGACTCAACAGTACCTTTACCGCGAGGCGCATGGTCTTTTTGATCGGTTAAATCTTCATGCACAAAACTACGCGCCTTGTAGGGGCAAGCCATCATGCAATAACGGCAACCGATACAAATGTGCTTATCAACCAGGACAATGCCATCTTCACGTTTGAACGATGCACCCGTCGGGCAGACATCGGCACAAGGAGCAGTCTCACAATGCTGGCACATAACCGGCAGTGTTTTTACATGACCTGTCTGTTTGTCTTTTAAGGTTACTTTTCGAATCCACTGCGAGTCTGTTTCCGGGCGTTCAAAGCCAGTTAAACCGTTTTCAGTGTTGCACGCGGTGACACAATCAGTACAGTCATCGGCACACTTGTTAGTGTCGATGAGCATGCCCCAGCGCACTTTGTTAGTGACAGGCTGATCATCGGGTTTAGCTTGAACCGTTTGTAACAGCACGCCTGGCGCGATAACAATGCCGGCTGTTAAAGCAGCTCCACCGAGAAATTTACGTTTAGAAGTATCAGTTATATTTTCTGTTTTCATTTTGATACCTTCGTCAAAGCCTGCAGCGCATCTTTATTGATTGTTTTATCTTTAAAGTCAGCTGTGTGATGAGGTTTGATTTTGTGGCCCTTACCAATCAGCTCCTGAGGACGATCTGCATGACACTGGAAGCAGTCAACATTAACGCCGGCATAATTATGACAAGAACTACAGAAATGTTCGTCCTCACCAAAACGAGCCACCTGACCTTTATCATCCGGCTGAACGTGGCAGGCAATACATTCTTTTAATGCATGCTTTTTAGTACGAACACCATTATGCACGGTTTCATCACGCTGGTGTTTCAGCATATCCATGTGATTTTTACGCATCTCAGCCGTTGGCTCGACGCATTGCTCACCTTTGCCTTTCGGCACAACAGGCGCTGCAACTTCAGCATTAACGTTTACAGAAGTAGCCAGCAGCAAAGCTGTTACTGCAAGCATTACGTTCTGAAGGTTTTTTTGAAACCATGACACCATGATATTCTCCACAAATTCGCTACTATGTCGTCAGCTCTGAGCTTATTCGCCCAGCGCCATGTCGATGTATCCTGTAGGACATACATCTGAACAGATATGACAGCCAACACATTTGTTGTAGTCAGTATCTACATAACGACCCGTTGAAGCCTCGGCTTTGTTGACTTTAAAGACAGCGTCTTGTGGACAGTAGATAACACAGTTATCACACTCAAAACACATGCCACAGCTCATGCAACGGCCCGCTTCAGCTTGTGCGGTTGCTTCATCAAAGCTGTTCATGCGCTCTGCAAAGTGGCCAAGAACCTGATCAGCATTAGGCACATCTTCTGTACGTAAATGACGGGCTTCTTGCGTAAAATGTCCTAAGAACATTTTGTCTGTAGAGATAACCTGTGCACCAGAACGATCTTCGTAGTTATGGATCGCGAACTTGGCATCAGAAGTACCACGCAGATCACCCTGACTTGCATCGTAGTGCTCAGGTGTTTTACCGACTTCTTCAAGTTTGTGCTCTAAGCTGAAGTGATGAACGTCAACTTTAGGACGCTTACCCAGTTCAACTTTATTGATGTAAGCTTCAATGCTATCAGCGGCTTTCGATGCCTGACCAATCGCCGTCGTTAGCAAGTGCGGACGAATGATGTCGCCACAAACAAAGTGCCCTGCTTTACCAGGAACCTGGAAGTTCTTGTCTGAGTCAATCAGGCCACGACCGTTATCAAAGTCTTCAACACCTGTCATATCACCGGTCTGACCGATGGCAGAAACAATCAGATCACATTCAACGATATACTCTTTACCGCCTTCAACGGCGACAGGAGCATTACCTTCAAATTTGCTGTCAACCAGTTTCAGGGCAGTGGCACGACCATTGGCATCTTTAATGATTTCAACAGGCATGACTTCGTTCATGATCACCACACCTTCTTCAAGTGCGTCATGTACTTCGTGCTCTGCTGCCGTCATTTGATCTTGTGCGAATAAAGCAGTAAGAACAACGCTATCACACGCTTTCTTGTCCGCATCAGCAACGTCAGTGTGCTTAATAACACCGTTTGCTGAGTCTTCCGCGTTTTCCTGTAAATCTTTCAATGTACCGATACGGCGCGAAACAGAGACAACATCGATAGAGGTATCACCACCACCCACACACAGTACTTTATTGGCCGTGTATTTCATGTCGCCTTTGTTAAACTGCTCAAGGAAATCAACAGCGGTTACACAGTTAGGCGTAGCCGCGAAATCTTCCAGGAACAAACCACGACCAGTCTTACAGCCTAATGCCCATAAAACAGCATCATATTCTTTTTCAAGGTCAGCTACAGCAACGTCTTTACCTACGCGGGTATTCATCTTTAATTCGATGTTACCCATGTCAACAATACGCTGACACTCGTGGTTCAGTTGCTCACGTGGTGTACGGTAACCAGGAATACCGTAACGCATCATGCCGCCTAGCTCTGCATGGTCATCAAAAATGGTTGAACCTATGCCTTTAAGGCGTAACTGGTAAGCGGCTGCCATACCAGCAGGGCCACCGCCGATGATCGCAACTTTTTTATCGCCACAGGCTGGCGCTGCAAATTTAAAACCTTCTTTAAACGCCGTATCACCAATAAACTGCTCAACAGCGTTAATACCAACAAAATCTTCAACGTCATTACGGTTACAACCGTCCTGACAAGGAGCAGGGCAAACACGACCCATCATTGACGGGAACGGGTTAGCGGTAGTAGAGCGCTGGAATGCATATTCCTGCCAGCTAACATCACCAACCGGTTTTTCTATGCCGCGAACGATGTCTAACCAGCCACGGATATCTTCACCTGAAGGGCATGAACCCTGGCAAGGTGGCGTACGGTGAACGTATGTAGGGCACTTATAAGTAGTATCTTCATTGAAGATCTTGTCATGCATTGAACCCCATTCGTGGTCACCGTCTTCAAAACGGCGGAATGTTAAACCGTTTTGCATATCGTCTTTAGAAGTAGCCATTCGTATATCTCCAGATGTAATCTATATTACAAAAATATGTTTATTCTTCGGTGTCGTCGCTGTCGGTACCATCAAGGTCTGCTTCTTGCTCAGAACCTTTCATGACCAGCGCTTCACTAACTAATTGGTGTACGCTCACTATTTGATCCATAGTGAAACCGTAATAAGGTAACGTCTTTGTGAACTGACTCTTACAAATTGCACAAATCGCTGCCATGTGGGTAACGCCTTCATTTTCAACAACACTCTTTAGCGCTGTTGCACGAGGAAGTACACCCTTAACACGTATCTCCATTAAATCATCTGTCAGAAGACCACCACCGCCACCACAGCAGAAGGTCGCTTCTTTAGTTGTTTTGGGATCCATGTCGACGTAATTGTTACAAACTGCTTTAATAACATTACGTGGATAATCGAACTGACCACCGGGGTAATCACCCATACGCGAACCACGAGCAACATTACATGAGTCATGGAATGTCAGCGTCATGTGATCATTTTCTTCTTTGTTGATACGCAAAGAACCTTTCTCTAACTCACCCCAGGTGTACTCAAGGATGTGCTGAGGAATCGGGTATCGCTGATCTAAGAAATCAAACGGCCCGCACAAAGTATTCAGGAAGCTGTACGCGATACGCCATGCGTGGCCGCACTCACCGAAGATAATGCGTTTAACGCCCAGTTCTTTAGCCGCATCACGAATACGCATTGATACACGACGCATGTTCTCGTACGAACCGATAAACATGCCAAAGTTACCCGCTTCAGACGCTGTTGTACTTAACGTCCAGCTGGCACCTGTTTCATGGAATACTTTTGCATAACCGATCAGGCCATCAATATGTGGCTCTGCGAAGAAGTCAGCCGAAGGCGTTACTAGCAGGATATCGGCACCCTTAACATCAAGCGGGAATTTAACCGCTACACCAGTATCATCTTCAACATCTTCTTCAAGACCTTCAAGAACATTCGCTAAGGCTTTACCTGGCAGACCGAGGTTATTGCCGATGGTAAAGACTTTACCGATAATCTCGTTACAGTATTTCTGGCCTTTACCAACCACATCCATAATTTCACGGGCAGCCATAGAAATTTCAGCAGTATCGATACCGTATGGGCAGAATACTGAACAACGGCGACACTGCGAACACTGGTGGAAGTAGCTATACCAGTCATCCAATACTTCTTCGGTTAAATCTTCAGCACCAACCAGTTTCGGGAAATACTTACCTGCAAAAGTGAAATAACGACGATACACTTTTCGCAGCAGATCCTGACGCGCAACCGGCATGTTTTTAGGATCAGAAGTTCCGAGGAAGTAATGACATTTATCAGTACAGGCACCGCATTTAACGCAAGAATCAAGGAACACCTGGAATGAACGATAGCGAGTACGCAAATCGTCCATTTTATCCAGCGCCACCTGCTGCCAGTTTTCAACCAGCTCGCCAGGGTAACCCAGCGCTTCCTGATGGTTTTCTTTTGCGATAAATGGCGAACTGTGCGCCATTGAGCCTTCCTGGAGTGCAGGAATGCCTATAAATTCTTTAATTTCCGGTGTCTCGAAATCAGCCACAACTTACTTCCTAGATTAAAGTTAATCGTTATCAGTTATTACGTATTAAGCACTAATTACTTATCTACGTGATCGTTGTATTTTTCTGCAGCCCAAGGCGCCAGGTGCCGTTTTTCACGCGGATTATCAACCTGGTTACGGGTAGGACTAAAGAACACACCCGGCGCGTGCAATAGTTTACTGAACGGGAAGATCAGCATCAGCACAACAACTAAAAGCAAGTGAACAATCAATGCAATACTTTCAGGCAGGCTCTGGAAGTCAAAACCAAACAAGCCCATCACGAACATTTTCAGCTGAACAACATCAATGTGTGTAACAAAGCTCATCATTAAACCGCTGACACCGATAACAATCAGCATCACCAGCATTAAATAATCTGAAGGAGAAGAAATGTAACGTATGCGCTCAACCAAAAAGCGCCGTGCCAGCAAACCTAACAGACCGATAACCATCGCGAAGCCTGCATACTGACCAAAACTCTGAACAATGACATTACTAATCACTGGCCACATGAAATTTTCCGGGCTCACCACGTAACGCAGGTGACGGAAGAACGCCAGCAATAAACCTAAATGGAACATCCAGCCAAAAACCCAGATCCATTTATTTGATTTAAACAAACTTTCAAACAGCACAACTTCACGTGCCATACGGAAAACAACGCCCGTTTGAGTAACAGGGGCAGGAGTCGTTGGTATTTTAAGTGGTGCAGGAGTTTTCCAGTACTGTCTGATTTTAGCGCCTGTAAAACCAACAAATACTAATAAGCTAACCCACAACAATGCTGCAATAAAGCCTGACATGTTTAAACCTTGCTATTTGATATATAAATAAAACAAATAAAATAGAGGAGGCCTTAGCCTCCCCCATTACCTAACTGATTATACGCAGCCAGTTGGTTTTGGCAGACCAGCATATTTACATGCTTGCTTACCAGGGCCGTATGGGAACAGCTCGTACAGGTACTTGCTGTTGCCTTTATCTTTACCCAGTTTTTTACCAATCGCTTTAGTCAGTACACGTACTGCAGGAGCAATCTGATACTCTTCATAGTACTCACGTAAGAAGTTGATCACTTCCCAGTGTGCATCAGTCAGAACAGCATCTTCGTCTTTTGCCATGATATCAGCCAGACCAGGAACCCACTGGTTCAGATCTAACAAATAACCTTCTTCGTCAACTTCGTAACTCTTACCTTCAAACTCAATAGCAGCCATGATTATTTCCTCTACGGATAAACGCTAATTAAATACTAAATACTAAAAAACCTAAACCCAAGCACTAACAGTGTCGTTGTCTGTTGTCAGATCAACAAAACCGTCATAATCAACAACTTTTACGCCATCGATTAAGCGCGACTCATCAACACCACGTGCCTTTAAGTCTGGACCAAGCACATAAACCGCTACATCGCCCATTGCATCTTGAACCATCTGTGTACTTTCAGCACCAGATACCGCACCATAAACACCGTCTTCGATCAGCAGAACTGAAGCGCCTTTAACCGCAAGGTTAAGACAAGACTTCAGAGTAGTACGATCTAAAGGTGATTTATTGACTGTGTGTAAAATAGACATCTCAAATCTCCTTAGAAGCTCAATACTACGTCTTGTTGATCAAGGATTTCAGCCAGCTCGGCAGAAGTCACAACTTTGATTGAGTCTTTTTCAGCCCAATCTTCGTCTTCATCTTCCCAAACCAGGTGCATCAGATCATCAACTGTAAGACCACGTGCATCCAGGGACTCTTTTTCAACATAAATTTTGTTGATGTCGTAGTCACCTAATGCAGCATACGTTGGTGAAAAGTTTTTGATGCCGACTTCTTTAGTATCCTGACCTTTCATTAACTGATACACACCGTCTCCAGTGAACATCAAGCTAACATCCTGATCGAAAGCAGCACCAATCAAAACAACTTCCAGAGACTCCCACGCGTAAATCGTGCCGTAAGGAGCCTTGTTGTTGATATACATAAATTTCTTTACGTTAGACATTACAAAGACCCTTTATTTAGTCGCCGAAAACAACCAGACGGTCACATTCAATGCCGGCTTCGATTAACTGACCTAAACCAGAAATTCTGAAGCCGTCCATGATGTTATTACCATCTAGTTTGTTACGTTCTTGTTCACCATCATCAGCCAGTCCACGACGCTGAGCCGCGGCAACACAGATCACTAAATCTATGTTGTGCTCTTTGGCTAAATCAGACCAAGTCTGCTGGATGTTAATATCATCCTGTGGCGGCGTTGCATAACGAGTGCCGTTATTAACACCATCGTGATAGAAGAACACTCGGAACACCTCATGACCTTTTGCAACAGCTGACTTAATAAAATTAATCGCTGTTACAGAAGCTTCATGGGTATAAGGACCTTCATTTACCTGTATACCAAATTTCATCTAAATAAACCTATCTTAGAAACGGATATGAGTAGAAGCGTTTAGGCTGTTACGTGCGCCTTTCCAAGTATCAACATGGTACTTGGTGAAAGGCAGGTTAGTAACCTCAAAGAAACGCGGCCAACCAATACGCTCAACCCACTCACCAACACGCTCCCAATCACGAGCATCTGCTTTATATGCATTAAGAATATTCTTAACAACAGCAGTCGCTTCAGGCCAGCGCGGTGGATTATTAGGGATACCAGCCGCAACTAATTTCTGGAACGTAGGCTTGCCACGTGCATTTGAGTGATTACCACCAACCCAAACTGCCAGCTTAGAATGTACCGCATCATTGATCATCATTGGCGGACAAGGAGGGAAACAAGCACCACAACAGATACATTTCTTCTCATCAACTTCCAGAGATGGCTTACCATTAACCAGTGCAGGACGAATCGCAGCAACCGGACAACGCGCAACAACCGATGGACGCTCACAGACGTTTGCAACCAGGTCATGATTAATCTTAGGTGGCTTAGTGTGCTGTACGTTAATCGCGATGTCGCCCTGACCACCACAGTTAATCTGACAACATGAAGTTGTTAAGTGAACACGGTTAGGCATGTTCCACTCTTTAAATTCAGTAATCAACTCATCCATCATTGCCTTAACAACACCCGATGCATCAGTACCAGGGATATCACAGTGCAACCAACCCTGGGTATGCGACATCATCGCAACCGAGTTACGTGTACCACCAACAATGAATCCGGCCTCATTTAAAGCATCAACCAGCGGCTGAACTTTAGCTTCGTCAGTTACAAAATACTCGATGTTTGAACGGATAGTGAAATGCACATAACCATCAGCTTGCTGATCACCGATATCACACAATTTACGCAGTGTGAAAATATCTAAAATACGCTGAGTACCCGCACGTACAGTCCAAACCTTCTCACCGCTCTTCGCAACGTGTAACAAAACACCAGGCTGCGGGTCTTCGTGATAAGCCCACAGACCAAAATTTCTACGCATCATCGGATGCATGTATTGAAAACCGTCAGGACAACCGGTTTCAATAGGTGGTCTCATATCTTCTAAAGCCATCGTATCTTCCTCAAATTTATGAATAAGGCGGGCATCGAAATACCCGCCTTAGATACAAAAATAAATAAATTAATTAACTAGCTGCTTTTTCAGCTTTCTTCTCGAACCACTCAACAGCCGCTTCATCCCAGCCATCCATACGAACGTATGAACTCTGACGAGGACTGCTAACCATGTTTGGATCAACATCAATACCGATGCCTTCGAGGAAGTTAACCAGACCGATACGCTCGATCATTTCACCAGTACGCTCGTGCTCAAGACCGTTTTCAGCCCAGAAATCTACGATTTCTTCAGCCATCTCAACGATTTGCTCGAAGTCTTCTTCGGTGCGCAACTTCATGAAAGGAACAACAACTGTACCCATCAAGTCACCAATTTTCAGTGTACGCTTACCACCGATCAGGATAGTAACACCACGATCATCACCAACACCCAGCGCCTTAGGAAGGACGTTCAGGCAATGCATACAACGAACACAGTTGCGGTTATCAACAGCAATCGTGTCATCATCATTTAATGCAAGCGCCTGAGTTGGGCAACGAGTGATCACGTTATCAATAATGTATTGACGACCTTTCTTCTCTAATGCGGCTTTGAACTCTGCCTGATCAACACGCATATCATCACGCCATGTACCGATCACTGCGAAATCCGCACGCTCGATAGCGTTCTGGCAATCATTAGGGCAACCAGAGAACTTGAATTTGAACTTGTATGGCAATGCTGGACGGTGAACATCATCAGTGAAGTTGTTTACCAGGTGACGGTGCGCTGCCTGCTCATTGAAGCAAGACATTTCACAACGTGCAGAACCGATGCAAGACATAGCCGTACGTACACAAGGACCGGCGCCGCCTAAGTCAAAACCGTACTCATTGATTTCATCAAAGAAATGCTGAATACGTGAAGTATCAGTACCGATGAACATGATGTTACCCGTCTGACCATGGAACGTTACCAGACCAGAACCGTGCTTCTCCCAAGAATCACCTAACTGACGTAATGAATCAGTAGTGTAGAAGTTAGATGCAGGCGGCTGAACACGAACAGTATGGAATTCTTTTGACTCTACAAACGCATCACCAACTTCTGAGAAACGTGGAATGATACCGCCGCCGTAACCGAATACAGAGACAGTACCGCCTTTCCAGTAACCTTTACGAGTTTCGTAGGAGTGCTCTAGCTGACCTAAAAGACCGTTAGCCAGACCGTTAATACGAGCATCTGGGTGGTCATCACGCAGACGTTTGAAACCCGAAATAAAAGAAGGCCATGGGCCATTTTCTAATTCGTCGAGCATCGGGGTTACATGGTGCTTAGTAGCCATGGGGCGATCTCCTTAATATTTGATCGACAGTGCGGTTAACCGACTGTTTAATAAAAATTCTTAAATTTGACGCCTTCACAAAATCCATAGATTAATATGACGCGCCACCAAATCTTTGAGTGCGGGTATTTTAGGTCTCACTCACCAACCCGAACACCCTACCTATGGGGTGTTCACATATACCCACCCTATCCCATATGGGATAGTTACTTCAGTATCCCTTCAATCTTCCTCAGCTCCATTACTTTCATTATTCCTAAGCTATTGACATTAATGCTTTAAAATCAATAACTTAGAAAAAACAAAATGCAATAACAAACTGCTCTGTCCTAGAGGGGGCATATAATATAGCAGCTTTATCAGGCAAAAAAAATATAATGCGCCTATTAAATGCCGTCATTTCTCATAATTCATCAGGTGAATCATAAAGCTTTTTAGATAAGCTTTTGTTAAATCTGGTATATTTCAAGATCAGCAACACAATACCAGGTCTGTCGATGTCAGATAATGCAGCTTCAAAACAATCCACAAACCAAAACTGTCAAAATTTACTGTTTTCGCTTTTGTTCAGCTTACTCATTTTGCTTTTCAGCACCCTCTGGATAAATGCTGTCGATACCGTCTCTGCTTTCGTCTACTTTATCTATGCACTGGCATGGCTTGCAGCCTTTAGTGTTGGCGCCCGATTATTATGGCTGATCAAGTTTCATAAGGCCGATCCCTACTTAAACAATGATTACAAAACACACCCTACACCCGGGATTGAATCCATTGATACCAGCGAACTTCAACAGCAAACCCGCTCACTTGAAATTCTTTATGACGTTGCCACCAATATTAACGCTGCCAGCAATGTCAAAGACCTGCTCAGTCGCTTTGTTCACATTTTAAAAGACATTGTGAATGCTGATGCCGCCGCCGTTCGTTTATTAAATGATGACGGCACCATGGATTTAATTGCCAGCATCGGGCTCTCCGCTGAGGCCGTAGAACATGAGCGCAACATGCCTGCCGACTGCAGCATCTGCGGCAGTGTGATATCAGGCGGCCAGATCCGCATTATCAACAGCACAGCACCTTGCCAAAAAGCCATAGGTCACAATTTGCTGGATAACACTAACGCCGGCCACATCGCTGTACCGCTGCGCTTTCAGGATAAAGTAGTGGGTGTTTACAACCTCTTTGTAAGCTCTTCTGATCATTTTATCAGCCAGGATACGCAAAACCTGCTGTCGCTAATCGGCAGTCACCTAGGCACTGCGATTGAAAAAACCCAGCTAGAGCAAAAGGCCCGCCGTGTACTGGTGATGCACGAGCGCACCATGATTGCCAATGAACTGCACGACTCACTGGCGCAAACTCTGGCAAGCCTTCGCTTTCAGGTTCGGGTGCTGGACGAAACCTTACAGCAAAGTGGTGAATACCAGTCGATTCATGGCATTGAGCAGGTTGAGCACAGTCTTGACGAGGCGTATACCGACTTGCGCGAACTGATTGCACATTGCCGCACCCCTATCGCAGAGCAGGGTGTTGTGAACAGCATTGAAAAGCTGATCTCACGATTTCGCAAAGAAACCGATATTCATATCTTGCTACAAAATGAATGGAATAACGCACGCCTGCCAGCCAATATGGAAATGCATATATATAGAATAGTACAAGAAGCGCTCACCAATATTCGCAAACACAGCTCGGCCAACAACGTCCGCGTACTGTTACACGCTGATATCCACGGCGAATTCCGCATTCTGGTTGAGAATGATGGCAAAGGCTTTGAGCAGCAAAAAAGCAGCGGCCACAAAGGCGAACACATCGGCCTGACCATCATGAAAGAACGCGCCAAACACCTGGGTGGCGAACTGGACCTGGAGAGCGACCCGGAAGAAGGCACTCGCATCGAAGTCAATTTTCATTACAATGACGAACCAGAAATTAATCTGGGGGCCACAGCCTAAATTGAAAATAGCGGCTCAATACAAACCACAACGGGTTTCAAATTCATGCGTGTAATAATGATAGATGATCACGCCTTGTTTCGGGTCGGCCTCCAGGGACTGCTTGAGCAACGCAACATTGAAGTGATAGCGGCCATAGCCGATGGTGACGAAGGCATAAGACTGGCTCAGGAACAAAAGCCTGATGTCATCCTGCTCGATTTGCGCATGCCCGATAATAGCGGCCTCGATATTCTCAGCAAAATTCGTGAAAACAATATTGATATCCCTGTCACCATCCTCACCACTTCAAATGAAGAACAGGATCTGCGCGAAGCCTTAAATCGTGGAGCACAAGGTTACCTGCTAAAAGACATGGAACCCGATGAGCTGGTAGGTGCCCTGCGTGATATCGTCAAAGGCAAAAACGTAGTCGCCCAGAACATGACCGATGTACTGACCCGGATGGCACAGGGTAAATCAGCCGAAAGCAATGTCGATGCCGCCTTTGCCGATTTAACGCCCCGCGAAACAGAAATTCTCAGCTTACTAGCCGAAGGCCAAAGCAATAAAGTCATTGCCCGTAATTTGGGCATTTCAGACGGCACCGTCAAATTACACGTAAAAGCCATTTTAAGAAAACTCAATATCCATTCACGAGTCGAAGCCGCCGTTATCGCTGTGGAAAAAGGCCTGCGTTATAACAAATCGACAACTTAATCCTCTAACATAGACACTATCGACAATGAAACGATTTAATGACCTGATTGAAGACTGCAAACAACACGTTAATGAAGTGTTTCCATGGGATGTTGAAGACATGCAGTTAGCCAACCCAGAGCTCATTCTAGTCGATGTTCGTGAACCCCATGAATACGATACCATGCACGTTGAAAATTCAATACTCGCTCCACGCGGCGTGCTCGAAACCTGCTGTGAATACGACTTTGATGAGACCATTCCTGAATTAGCCGCCGGTAGAGAAAATGAAATACTGGTCATCTGCCGGTCAGGCAACCGCAGCCTGCTGGCTGCCCGTACCATGCAATTGATGGGATTTCAGAAAATACATTCACTGAAAACAGGACTGCGTGGCTGGAATGAATCAGACCTGCCTTTGATCGATAAAGACGGCAAAGAAATTGACCCCGAAGACGGGGATGATTTTTTTGCCTCTAAACTCAGGGCCGAGCAACTGGATCCAGCTCGAGGCTGATACCCCAAAGCCGCTGCTGTCGGCATATCCCGGCAGCCTTAAAACTCACAAAAAGCCCGCTCTACAGCAGGATCAAAAAATCAAGCATTTTTCTCACAAATATTCAGTTATGCACATAAGCCTTCTGCTGCTTAGAAAAACCGGCCACAATCACAAGAGATACTATAAAAAGCTTGTAAGCGGTTGAAAAACATACATATAATCTGCCCGATTGTTTTTTAATCAAAAACTATAAAAGGCGCTACGACACCACTTGTGACACATTTTCAGCAGCTTACACACAAACTTATCCACAGCTTTTGTGCATAAACAACAAAACATAAAAACGCACCAAAACTAAACATATTCAGCACAGATTGTCTTTTTAAAAAACGTGCTGATGCAAACATTATCTTCAATCACTTTTTTTTGACAATATCAAGCCTTAAAAAGCATCTTTTATAAAAAAAATAGAATTGTTATTAACAAGCAGATAAAAACCCGCAACAGAGCGTCATTTGAGTCTTTAACAATTATTAAAATACTATAAAAAACCCACAACCCATTGATTAATAAGCAGAAATAAATCTATGTTATTTTTTAACCAAAATGTAACAACCCCCCTATTTTTGCGTCTTTTGGGGCTTTTTTAATACGTTGTCCACAAAGTTATCCACAGCTTTTGTGTATAAAACCGTTTTTTTCAATAACATGAATAACTTAGCGATTTTCTCTGGATTACGTCGCAAACATAAATGATTTTTTTCGAGTTAATTACGGCATAATCCCCCCATCAACTTCACTTAACGTCACTAAAGTAGCTAATTTACTAATAAACCAATAATGACTGCCAGAATATTAAAAATCGCCGTTCCCGTACCGCTTTATAAGTGCTTCGATTACCTGGCACCATCTGAGTGCAATGAGACGGTCGCCGCGGGCACAAGAGCCGTTATACAATTTGGAAAACGCCAGTTGATTGGTATTGTCATTAGTGAGCATGCAACGTCCGATGTACCGGTTAATAAACTCCGGGCCATCAAACAATTGCTGCCTCAACCCTTACCAGCAGAACTGCTGCATTTTTTACAGTGGGCTGCCAGTTACTACCAGCAGCCTATTGGCGAAGCACTTAACCACGCGTTACCCGCGCTATTAAGACAAATCGATCAGCAACAGGTCCTGGCCAGTCTCTGGCAACTGAGCGAAGCCGGGCGCTTACAAAATGCAGACGCATTAAGCCGCGCACCCAGACAGGCGGAATTGTTACGCCAGTTGCAACAACATATACATGGCATGGACAAATCGCAGCTAGACCGCCTCGATTTTAAATGGCGAGATAGCCTGCGGGCGCTGGAGAAAAAAGGCTGGGTGATGCGCCTGAGCCAGAGCGATGCCGGGGCTTTAGTTCAACACCGGGCTCATATCGCCACTAAACCTTTATTAAACGATGAACAAAAACATGCCGTTGATACCGTCGCCGCCAGCCTTGATAACTTTCAGGCCTTCTTATTAGAAGGCATTACCGGCAGCGGCAAAACCGAGGTCTATTTGCAGCTGGTTGAGCAGGTCATACTGAAAAATGAACAGAGTTTGATTCTGGTGCCTGAAATCAACCTGACACCTCAGCTGATCAGCCGCTTTGAAGAGCGCTTCTCAATACCGATTGCGGTTTTACATTCAGGCCTGAACAACAGCCAGCGATTGCTGGCCTGGCAGCAGGCAAGAGATAATCAGGTACAGATAATCATTGGCACACGTTCAGCGCTGTTCACACCGCTGGCCAAACCGGGGCTGATCATTATCGATGAGGAACATGACAGCTCTTACAAACAACAGGACAGCTTTCGCTACCACGCCCGCGACCTGGCCTTAGTGCGTGCCAAGCGCCTGAACATACCCTTATTAATGGGCAGCGCCACACCCTCACTTGAATCGCTTTACAATTGCCAGCAAGGTCGTTATCAGCGATTAGCATTAACCCGGCGTGCCGGTAAGGCGCTACCACCTAAATTACAATTATTAGATGTGCGCCGCAAACCGATGCAAGAAGGCTTGTCTGATCACCTGGTGGCCGCCATAAAACAAACCCTGGCCAACAAGTCGCAGGTGCTTTTGTTTTTAAACCGCCGCGGTTATGCGCCCACTTTGTTATGTCATGACTGCGGCTGGGTCATGCCATGCCCGCGCTGTGATGCCCGCCTGACCTATCACCATTATCGAAAACTGATGCGCTGCCATCACTGTGGTCATGAAACTCGCCCGCCCGACGCATGCCCTGAATGCCAGTGCAAAGAACTGATCAATATTGGCATTGGCACCGAACGACTGGAACAACACCTCAATAGCCTGTTCCCTGATAAACATGTCTCCCGTATTGATAGTGACACCACAAGCCGCAAGGGCAGCCTCGATAAAAAACTGGCCGAGGCACACAGCGGTGAAGCCGATATTTTGATTGGCACCCAGATGCTGGCCAAAGGCCATGATTTTCCCCATGTCACACTGGTGGGCATCTTAGATGTCGACAGCAGCCTGTTTAGCAGTGATTTTCGGGCGCCAGAATTTATGGCACAGCAGTTAATTCAGGTTGCCGGGCGTGCCGGACGCGCCGAAAAACCCGGCCAGGTCATCATTCAAACCCATCACCCGGAACACCCTTTATTACAGACATTGCTCCATCACGGCTATGCCGCCTTTGCAAAAAGTGCTCTGATTGAACGCCAGCTGGCCAGTTTCCCACCCTATAGCGCGCTCGCCCTGCTGCGTGCAGAAGCCACCCAGGCTTATCTGCCTGGCAAATTTTTAGAGCAGGCTTTTGAACGCCTCAGCCTGTATCAACCCGCGGTTGAACTCTTTGGGCCGTTTCCTTCACCGATGGAAAGACGCGCCGGTCGATACCGGCATCAGCTTTTAATCCAGGCCACCAGTCGCGCAGCCCTGCAACAATGCATGAACAAGGTAATACCGGCATTAAATACCTTAGCTGATGCCAATAAAGTGCGCTGGTCGATTGATATCGACCCGCAGTCGATGCTTTAACAGCTTCAACCACGCTGGCAGCGAAGCGTGAAACCAAAGCTTAAGTCAGAAATCGCAAGGCAAAGCCGGCAGCAGGCATGGTTTTACACATTTGGCGTATCAATCAATTCCACTGCAGAACAAGCTGCACGCCGTATGATTCGACTCCGGCTAATGGTCTGATGTGTATTTTTTTCTCTTTATTCGCTTGCACAGCATTAACCGCATCAACCGATTCCCATGCCAGATACCAGCCCAGCACGGCTTGTGACAAGTAATGCTGATCATCATTAATTCTGGAAATAGCGGTGAAAGTGGATGCCAAATAAGCCATAGATTGCACAAAGGTATTGCCTTCGTTCATATAGGCGATACTGATAAACGGCACCGCGCCAATAAAGGCATGACCACTGACACCGTTGGAGTCATTAAACGGCTGCCAGTCCGACTGATAAGGCGGCTCGCTTGGGCGCGATGCCCCGGTCAGGCGTTGCGTGGCCAGTAAAGCCGGCGCAGCAGAAATATATGAACGCGCTGTAACTGCCCCCCACTTTCCCATCGCCGACCGCGGCTGTCCTTCTCTCAGGTAATCGTCTATCGCAACTGACATTAATGACAGCGGAATTAAAATTTTCCCCTCACCAAAAAGTTTTGCCGTACTGGAAAAATCATCGGTATCAGAAGATCGTGTATTATTTTGGTAATCATTTTGAAAGTTTTGATCAGCATCTGAATGAGCCAATGCAGCACCACCTGCAAACACATAAGCCATACGTATAAAACGATCTGTTGAATAAAACTCATCGTAGTCACTTTTAACATTCATCCAGAAACTTTCTTCAGCTTGCACAGGTACTACGTTCAAATAAAATACAACAATCAGTATTTTAAATTTTTCTATCTTTTTCATAAACAGACTTCTAAAGACATCTTCGGCTCTTTCAAATTTCAATTTTTCCTGGTTTGAAAACAGCAATGATGATTAAACTCAATATCAATAAAACATTTATCGCACCAAACATAGATTCCTCTGTATAAGCCTGCAAATAATCAACATGAATAATGCCTTTCTGTAATGATGTTTTGGCTAGTAAAGTTGCTTCCTTTACTGCACTCATTACAAAAGCATGAGCATTTATCGCGATAATTATACTGACGACAAACTTAATCCTTACCCACGTTTGTTTTAACCTAGCAGAAATAATTGCCATTCCAGTCCCAGTTACAATGACTAACCACATACTAGGAATCGTAATTATTAACGTACCCGTCGAGATAAGTTCTCTGGCAAAAACAAGGCCGGCAAGGTCAGATTCATTAGACAGTTCAGAGGCAATAATAAAAGTAATAATACTTCCCAAGAAAACAACCAGACCCAGAATATGTAAAACCTTTAGACCATTTCTTAACATAATGTTTTACCCCTTAATTAGTTTCAGCTCCTTAAACAATACAGGTTCAGGTCTTCCGGGCAACTGTTTGATCACATACTTGAAACCGGGATTAAATATGGCATTTTTTAATGCCGTATTTGATTCCCATCGCGCCAGATTCATCCATACTTCTGAATCGCCTACCGGTTGGTGTAACTGACTAGATATATAACCCGGCTGTTTCTGCATAAACTGCTTAACTTTAGAAAACTCAATTAGGAAGTGTTGTCTGTCATCACTATCTACATTAAATTTATTGACCAGAACAACCGGCCCATCTGTTGTTGCATTTAATTGCTGCTTAAACTCACGAAACGCACAACCAGACAACATCATCAATACCACTAAAACTATAACTTTTTTCATTTCTTTCTCCTTTTGATTTAATCTTCCAAATATCCTCGTAATTTTTTAAGTAGCTCAAGCAAAGTCACATTTTCCTCCTTAGTAAGAACACTATTTATTGGAACAAAGTGAAGCTGCAAGGCTTTTACAATTTCTTCCCGACTCTCATTAGCCTTTTTAGTTGGCTTAATCATTGTTATGCGCTTGTCTTTTGCATGAGCGAAACGCGTGACCCATCCATTTTGTTCCATTCTTGCAATCAAACGAGAAACACTGTGCTTATCTCGCATCGTTAATTCGGCAATTTCGCCCTGAGATCTTGGGTCCTCCCCGAGCCATAATACAGCCAGTGTTTGCCACTGCTCAGGCGTCAGCTCATAGTCCGACAAAGCCTGAATCAATTCCCGCTTGTACAACAGTGCCGTGCGATAAATATTAAATCCAAGCGCATTATTTAACTCATCAGGAATAGTGTTTTTATTATGCACTCTGTAAATATAGTTGTCTAGACAACTAATGTCAAGAATATATATAGATGGAATATCAAATGGGTTCTACAGACAACCTCGGCTATTTTGTCTTATCTGCCAACGATGCTTGATAAACCCACTTTATCTGTTCAGATTAAAAACTATATAAACGCAAAATAACTAATCATCGACTAGTCCTTTTGCACTAGCGACTAGTCCTGCGACTAGAAGATATGACGGATACCGCATTCGCAGTGCCTGCCTTAAAGTCTGCATAACACTTAAACACTGGATAATAAAACCCATGCAAATAAAACCTGACACCGTGATTTTGCTGATTAGTGACATTCAAGTACGCAAGGGAATGAGTCTGTTGTTTGAAGACATGGGCTTCACTGTGCTTTCGGCGAGTTCGTATTTTCAATTTGATAAACAATCAATCGCTCTGGCAAAGCCTGTTCTGATTGTTTTATCAATGACTGATGACAGCCCTCTCGCTGTAGAAAACAGCATTGAAACCATCAGAAATGATTTGCACATTCAAATTCCAGTGATTTGCCTTAACTCAGAAGCGACTATTGGACTCAATCCAGATTTAGATAGCGATATTTTAATTTTACCCGAACAGATTAAACCCAAAGCAATACGACAAAAAGTTTATGACATGTTAAACAACAAAGGATAGTGATATGAATAATTTTAATACAAGGTTGGTTTTTATATTTTATCTAAGTGCTGCAACATTCGGCTTTAGTGCATGCAGTAGTGACTCAACATCAGATTCAGGTACTGTTCCCGATACGACTGTCATTACTTGTCCATCCGAAACAGATACCGACGGTGACGGCCTCACCGATTGTTTTGAAATGGATACCAGCTTTACGCTGCCAACACTGGCTGACACCGATGGTGATGGCCGCAGTGATGGTTACGAATACGACCGCTTTGACCCGGCTGCATCACTGACACGGTTCAATCCACGCATCGCCGACATACCACAAGTGACCGTGCAACTGAACGCCCTGCCACAAATCGAGTTGAACTATCAAACCAGCAACGGCACTTCATCATCAATCGGCACTTCTTTCACTGAAGGCAGCTCAGAAAGCATCGACATCAGTAACAGCAATAGCATCAGCTCACAAGTTGCATCGAGTGTGAGCGTGAATGCCAGCGTCATGGTCGGCGCAGAAGGTAGCTTTACTGGCCCGGTGGCTTCAGCGACATTTAAATCTGAACTCACGGTTGGTTTTGGTGCAGAAATTACCGGCACCTATGGCACCGAAGTCAACTGGAGCCAGTCTGAAACACAAGAGAAAAACCAGGCTTACACTAACAGCCGCGACTTAGTCACATCAGAAGATATTACTTATACCGATGGCGACCTTACCAATGTCAATATCAGCATCCACAATACCGGTCACGTCGCTTATAAGTTAAGTGAATTATTTTTAACCGTGCAAAGTGTTAATCCGGTGCAGCCGACCAATGCGCAGACCATAGGCGCGTTAAAAAGCACCGATTTAGTTGCTGATATCGTTGGTGGTTCTGTTGCCGGGCCTTATAGTTTTAGTCTTGAAGACAAATTAACCGTGGCTTCTGCCGAACGTCTGCTGCGCAGCAGTGACCGACTGGTGATCAAACCCGCGAGTTTTGTGCTGACGGACATCAACGATACGTCATTGCTATTACGCTCAGATGATATCAATGCCTTAACCGCTAACATCACCATCGACTACGGTATCAATTCAGGCATCGTCAATAGCTATAATGTGGCGGTGCAACAAGTTGACGGCAGCAACTCCATCAGCATCAATGACGCCCTCAGCCATATTCTTATGCTAGATATCGAAGAAGGAAGCAGCAACTGGAATTATCCTGATACAGGTGTCGCCAGCACCGGTAACGGCCTGCTTAGCATCGGTAATACCCGACACAACAGCGACACCAATCAATTCTGGCAATTAGCTTTATACCATTCACCCAATGGCGTCGATGCCGGTTTAGACACCGAGCTATTGAACGTGGTGCTGAACGACTATGACCTCTCAACCCTGCATTTATCGGCTGGCGATAAACTGGTGCTAACCTATGTTGGTGATCAGGACAGAGACGGCCTCAATGACCGTAGCGAACGCGAATTAGGCACCAATGAGACTCTGTCCGACAGTGATAGCGATGGCCTCAGTGATGCACTAGAACTGTTTGGCTGGCAATCGAACCTGAGTAAAAATCCGGCCGATTGTTTGTCCGGTGATTTATTTCTGGTGACTTCTGACCCGCTCAATAGTGATAGTGATGGCGATGGTGATAATGATCAATATGAATACGACAACTGCGCCAATCCGGCAGGTTCCTTCAATGCGATTGCAGGCGCTGATAGCCAGATCATGAAAGGTTCAAGCATCAAACTTATCGGCAGTGCCGGCAATAACAGCCAGAATATAACACTGGCCTATCGCTGGGATCTACAAAATGGCCGTCAGGTTAAAGACAAAGATGGCAATTTAACCTCTCAACTGCCTGGCAGAACACCGGAATTCACAGTGCCAGATGCGGTTGATACCTTAGTCTTTGAGCTGGTTGTCACCGATCAAAGCAGTGGCGAAGAAAAACGCGATACGCTTGTGCTGCATGTATTAGAAGACCCGACCTCAGCGGTCTTTGTTGGTGCATTAAATAGTGATGAACTCGAATACGGCACCATGGATCATCCTTATGCCGACCTTGCGCAAGCGGTAGCAGAAAACCCGAATAAAGATATTTACGTGATGGCAGACAAAACCTATACGCTCTCGACTTCGCTGGCTATTAAACAATTCAGCAGTTTATACGGTGGCTATAACGCCGACTGGGTACGCGACATGAGCAACCCTGCCCAGCGCACTAACATTACGTATTCCAACAATGGCGGGCTTTCAGCTGGATCCGCCGCGATATCTTTTAACAATATTAGCGGCCCCACCTGGTTATCTGGTTTTAATATTACCAGCAGCAATCCCGGCAACTACCCACCGGGGGCAGACACCATTGCCGGCGATAATAGCACTGCAAGCCATGTCGGCATGGTCGCGGTTTATGTCAAAGACAGCCCCAATGGCCACCTCACCATCAGCGATAATGAAATTCGCAGCGGTGATGTTTACACAGGCAAATTACAAGCCATACCCGGCAGCAGTTACGGCATCTATGTGAATACCTTAAACCATTTATCCTTGTTAAATAACACCGTCATCAGTGGCAAAGGCGGACATGCTGCAGACGGCATGCCTGGGGCAGAAATATCAACACCCGATACGCCCGCAGGTGGTGGCAATGGCACACATCTAGCCGGTGGCGCAGGGGGAGCAACACCTGCGGGTGATAGCACTCAAGCTGGCGGGGCCGGTGGTAATCCTCTTTTAGGTATTTTAGGTTTTGGCCAGTCTGCTGCTTACAGCCTCAGTGATTGTGGCAATGGTGGTCTCGCTGCCTGGTACCATGGCGAAGCCGGCGAAGATGGCTGCGATGGGTCAACTGGTGGCGCTGGACAAGGTGCTAATGAAAACCTCGGGGTTAGTGATTTACTCTATGGCTTTATCGCCGACGCGGCGGGCGAAGCGGGAACAAACGGCAGCAAAGGCTTTGGTGGCGGTGGTGGCGGTAGTGCATATCTTGCCACTAAAGAAGGCGGTGGCGGTGGCGGTGAAGGCGGCAATGGCGGTACCGGCGGCGCTGCAGCCATCGGGGGCGGAGCCAGTATCGCTTTGTGGCTGAACGCGGTCAGCAGTGTGGAGATAAATGGCAATAGCTTGCAAAGTGCAGCAGGAGGCATTGGCGGCGACGGCGGTGCTGGCGGTGCTGGTAATCAGGGCGCTGCTGGCAGTCGCTCTCAGACCTGCGTAACCAATATCTGGGGCGACACCTCTTGTAATGATGGCGGCAATGGCGGCCTTGGTGGTGTTGGCGGCACAGGCGGTAAAGGCGGTAGTGGCGCCGGCGGCCCCAGTGTCGGCATTTTCATCACCAGCACGACCAGCATCAGCGACATCAGCGCTAATACCATTAATGCCGGTGACGGTGGTTTAGGTGGCTGCCATGGCTGCGCGGAAACGGCAGGTAACCGAGGGGCCAGTCTGGGACTTTATTATACCAACGCGATAGACCGTAATAAGTTTTACACTGACAACACCGTGACGCGCGGTTTAAACGGCTGGGCAGATCAACCCGCAATGCCCTTGCCCTTGCCCTAAGTATTAAACCATTATCAACGGCCGCTTCTAATTTAATAATTATGAAGCGGCCGTTTTTTTATTTAAGAATAATTTTTATTCAACTTGTATTAACACCTTAAAAAAAGCAAACTTGGCTTGTATCGTGTCATGGAGGCCTACAACATCAAAACAGAACCTACTCAGACATCTATTCAGCATCATTCCACTTCTAGCAAATCTGTCACTATGCTTGATGAGCTGGTTAAAATTCTCTATTTCCAGCCCATCTACACCATTCTGGCAGGCCATGCTCTCGCGGTTTTAATCACGCTGTTTTTTCTCTGGCAAACCGTGCCACCGCTTTGGTTATTATCCTGGTCATCTATCATCATTGGGCAAACATTATTATGGATAGGCATTGTTGCAAAATTTAGGCGCTCAAAACTTCAAAGCGACAAAGTCAAACAAGCCATAATGCTTTTTCCAATCGCCGGAGCAATCACCGGGCTGCTTTGGGGGTGCACACTGTACTTCCCTAATGTGATTAATGACATTACATCAATGGTGTTTTTATCCATTATGATTCTGGGAGTAACCGCTGCCGGCCTGGCTGTGTTTTCACCTTATCTGCGTTCATTTATTGCCTTTGCCGGTTTAGCCTTAATTCCTTTTTCGATTCGTTTTTTCCTCGAAGACAGCCGATTGCATTGGACATTAGGCATTATGTTTTTGCTTTATCTCAGTGTAATTTTAATCAGTGGTTACAATATGAAACGCGCGGTAAGAAAGTCCATCGAACTGCGTTTAGAAAACCTCAATCTGGTTGATGACCTGATTGTAAAAAACACGCAAGCCGAGCAGGCACGCACCGATGCAGAGCAGGCTGACATTTCAAAATCTAAATTTCTTGCCGCTGCCAGTCATGACCTGAGGCAGCCGCTACATGCATTGGGTTTATTTGTCGATGCATTGAGTTCGCGCATTCACTTTCCAGAGGTGCGGGATATTGTTGATAATATTCGCATCTCCACCGATGCGCTGAGTGATTTATTAAATGCACTACTGGATATTTCAAAACTCGATGCAGGTGTTCTTGAACCGAAAAAAACAGACTTCCCGCTACGGCCTTTATTGCAACGCATCCACACCGATTTCAGTGAACTGGCCAGTAATAAGTCCCTGAGTTTGCGCATTGTTGACTGCGGCTATGTTATTCACACCGACCCCGCCATGCTCGAGCGCATCCTGCGAAACCTGGTATCGAATGCGATTCGTTATACGCAGCAAGGCCGTGTATTACTGGGTTGCCGGCGCCAGGGCAATCAACTCAGCATAGAAATTCATGACACCGGCATGGGCATAAGCAGTCATCAAATCGAGCATATTTTTGATGAGTTTTATCAGGTTGAAAACCCTGAGCGGGATAGACAGAAAGGCTTAGGACTGGGACTGGCCATTGTTAAACGACTGGCCGAGCTGTTGCATTGTACCATTAGCCTGTCTTCTACTGTGGCTAAAGGCTCGGTGTTTAAAGTCAGCGTGCCTTTTGTTGGCAGCGCCCAACCGGCATTAGCTCAAGCCCAAACCTTTGTTAATGATATTAAAGGCACCCGTGTTTTAGTCATTGATGATGAAGCACTGGTGCGCCGTGGCATGTGCAAAGTACTGGAAGAATGGGGCTGCGAAGTAATACAGGCGGAATCCATTGATCAGGCTTTAAGCCTGCTGGCAGATGCCTGCGAGATCGATATCATTCTGACTGATTACCGTTTGCGTGAAAACCAGACCGGTATTGAAGCGATTCATCGCATTCATGGCGCATGCGCAAAACAAATTCCTGCCATTATTCTCACCGGTGATACCGCACCGGAACGTTTGCGTGAAGCCAAGGCCAGCGGTTTCAGGTTGTTACACAAACCGGTGTCATCGGCCAAGTTACGCAGCTTAATGAGTTATTTACTGGACCAAACAAACGCCTGACGCCGCGATCAGCTTTCACTCTCGGATAACAGGCCCATGCGCGAAGCGGCCACTCCCGCTTCTGTGCGGTTGGTCACATCCAGAAAACGCAAGATCGCACTGACGTGCACGCGCACCGTGTTTTCTGCCATATTCAACCGATTTGCAATCGCTTTGTTGGATAGGCCTTCTGCTAACAGGCTCAATACATCCACCTGGCGAAGTGTCAGTGTCTGGCCTTCGGCATTACTGGTTTTAGCCTGGGTTGAATTAATGGTTTCCAGCACCGCCATCGGCAGGTACACCCCGCCGGATAACACCAGTTGCAGGGCGCTGATAATAATATCTGACGCCGATGATTTGGGAATATAACCTTTCGCACCCAGTTCAATCGCGTGTAGGATTTTATTGCGGTCTTCTGAGGCAGAGAGCAAAACGATAGGGCTGGCAGGTAACTGATGACGCAGTAGCTGCAAGCCATCAAGACCGGACATGCCCGGCAGGTTCAGATCCAGCAAAACCAGATCCACATCATCGTCGGTCGCAGTCATCGCCAGCGCTTCTTCGCAGCTGCCGGCATCCTCGATCACAATGCCTTCGGCCAGCTTTAACAATACACCACGGATGCCTTCAATAAATAAAGGGTGATCATCAATTAACAGTACTTTCATGCAAGAATATCCCTGTTCAGTGTATTGACTACAAAATCTACAGCCTGTGCGGTCTGAGTAGACGATAAATTTCCAAATAAGTCTAGTTTATATCTCTCCTGCTTTGCGACTATGGCTGAGTCGATGTAAAATGAGTCACTTACTCAGACAACAATATATCGCGGGACCAGCCTTGAAAGACACGTTAATAGACTTACTTGATCAGACTGTTAAAAACTTACAGTCTGGCGGTCAAATCCCTGCTGACTGTCAGCCCGGTATCCAGCTTACAAACACCAAAGACCCGTCTCATGGTGATTTTGCCACTAACCTGGCGCTGATGCTGGCCAAGCCCGCGGCTAAAAATCCGCGCGAGATAGCCGCGCTCCTGATTGACAGTTTGCCGGCAAATGATTTAGTCGAAAAAGTCGAGATAGCAGGCCCCGGCTTTATAAACTTCTTTATCAAATCCGGCTCTACACTATCGATTGTTCAGCAGATCCTTGATCAGGCTGATCAGTTTGGCATCAGCGAGTTCGGTAAAGGTAAAAAAATTCAGGTTGAGTTTGTTTCCGCTAACCCCACCGGGCCGTTACATGTTGGTCATGGCCGGGGTGCAGCCTATGGCGCAACGGTGGCGGATTTATACGAAGCCATTGGTTATGAAGTGCACCGCGAATATTATGTCAACGACGCCGGCCGTCAGATGGATATTCTGGCGACCAGTATCTGGTTACGTTATCTTGAAAAATGCGGCATCGATTTTGAATTTCCTGTTAACGGCTATAAAGGTGACTACGTTTATGATATTGCCACGGAAATTGAAGCTGAATATGTTGATAAATTTGTGTTCTCTCATGAAGAACTGATGTCTGCTATTCCCGCTGATGAACCACACGGCGGCGATAAAGAAAAACATATCGATGCCCTGATCGAGCGCGCCAAAACTCTATTAGGTGAAGAACAGTACCGCATTATTTTTGATACCGGTTTAAATACCATCATCGGTGATATTCGTGATGACTTAAAACACTTTGGTGTGCACTATCAGGACTGGTATTCAGAACGCACGCTTGAAGACCGCAACCTGGTATCGCAGGCGATTGAGCGTTTACAACAAGCCGGGCACATTTATGAAAAAGACGGCGCACTCTGGTTCCGCAGCACAGACTTCGGTGACGAGAAAGACCGTGTGGTGAAACGCGACAATGGCCAGACCACCTATTTCGCTTCCGATATCGCCTACCATATGGTTAAAATTGAACGCGGTTATGACATTGTTATCGACGTCTGGGGAGCGGATCATCACGGTTACGTGCCACGAGTCCGCGCTGCCTTACAGGCACTGGGCGATGATGCCGATAAGCTCGAAGTATTACTGGTGCAGTTCGCCAACCTTTACCGCGGCGGTGAAAAAGTTCAGATGTCGACGCGCTCGGGCTCCTTTGTGACTTTGCGTGAATTACGCGAAGAAGTCGGCAATGATGCGGCACGATTCTTTTACGTCATGCGAAAATGTGAACAGCATCTGGATTTTGATCTTGATCTGGCCAAATCACAAAGCAATGACAACCCGGTTTATTATATCCAGTATGCACACGCCCGGGTCTGCAGCGTTCTGCGCCAGATGAATGAAAAAAACTTGATTCATGATATTGCCAATGGCCAGCAGAATATCGAATTATTAAACGAATCACATGAAACCGCACTGATCAAAAAACTCAACCAGTATGCCGACACAGTGGAATCGGCTGCCATCAAAACCGAACCACATCTACTGGTACACTTCCTGCGTGAACTGGCCAGTGAGTTACATACCTATTACAACGCCCACCAGTTTATAGTTGATGATGCAAACCTTCGGGATGCACGCCTTAACCTGATTATTGCCTGTCGCCATGTGATCGCCAACGGCCTCAAGCTGTTAGGTGTTAGCGCACCCGAGGTCATGTAATGCCGGGTGATATGAAAAACAGAATGCAGCCTGCAAAAAAATCAGCTTCTGGCTTTTTATGGCTATTCGCCGGCTTATCCATTGGCTTATTTGTCGCACTGCTTACTTACCTGCAAACCCAGCCCAAAGCCAAGGTCAGTTTTTCTGAGGCCGTTAATCAGGAAATCAAAAAAACCGAACAGCACAAAGATGTGAAAAAAAACCAGCAGAAAAGCACGCCGGACAATAATGTGCCAAAATTTGATTTTTATACTATTTTAAAAGACTACGAAGTTTTTGTGCCCGAGTCTGAAATTCAGAATAAAGACGGCACTGTTACACAACCAAAAACAGACTCAGCTGTGGCTAAAAACCAGAAGACTTATTTTTTACAGGTAGGTTCTTTTCAGGCCAACAGCGATGCGGACAAACGACGTGCCACGCTGGCCCTGCTGGGCATCACTTCCAGCATTCAGCAGGCTCAAATAAACAATGACACCTGGTACCGGGTTAAGGTCGGCCCGATTCTTGGAAAACGCTCTTTAAATAAAGTACGTGACCAGTTAATAGAAAACAATATTCCAACTTTAATTATGGTGATGAAATAGCAGTAAATAAAAATTTTTTTATTTACGACTCACTGTTTATAAATAGCTCAGAATTATTGCAATGTATTTTCTAAAACCTGCAGCAAAGCACTGATATTAACCGGTTTCACAATATAGTCATCAAAGCCAAGCGCCAGCGCCTTGTCAATATCTTCTTGCATGGCGTTGGCACTGATAGCGATAACAGGGGTATTTTCGCAACCTTGTTTTTCTCTGAGACGCTTAAACACTTCAAAACCATCCATTCCCGGCAGATTAATATCCAGCAATATCAGGTCCGGTTGATGTTTCTCAATCAATTCCAGACCTGATATCGGCTCATCCGCATTCAGCAGTTCCAGCTTGGGCAGGCGCTTAAACACCTGTGTTACCAGTCGTTGATTCGCGGGGTTATCTTCTATATAAACTACTTTTTTCATTTTATTTAACCAGTAATGTTTTTATGATGCTATAAACCTAACTCTTTTTTTATCTGTACTTTTCAACAACGCGGCAACTCTATCCAGAAAACGCTGCCATTACCGGGCTCACTTTTGACACCTATATTGCCGCCCATTAAACCAACGAGGTGTTTTGTAATCACCAGCCCTATGCCGGTACCTTCAACATTGTCCACGACATTGAGGCGCTCAAACGGTTTGAATAATTTGTCGATATCCTGCTTTGATATGCCCTCACCATTATCCGATACGCTGATGCGCAGATAATTATTTTCAGTCAGCTCAGCATCCAGTGTGACAGCACCCTGGCTTCGGTTGTATTTAATCGCATTCGAGAGCAAATTGACAAAGACCTGTTTCAAACGCGTCAAATCGGCCTTAACATGATAACCGTTACCACTTAAGTGGTCTATGATTTCAATCTGTCGTTCGTCCGCATGACTAGCTACCAGCTTCAAACACTGGGATAACACCTCATCAACAGCAATATCTTTCATCAACATATCTAACTTACCCGACTCAATTCTGCTCAGGTCCAGCACTTCATTGATCAGTGTTAACAGATGCCCACCCGCATCAAGGATTTCTTGAATATTTGCCTTGTGGGTTTCGTCAAAGGTATCGGAATCCATTTCTAATAACTGGCCAAAGCCCAGTATCGCATTCATTGGCGTACGCAACTCATGACTCATGTGCGATAAAAATTCTGATTTGGCCGCATTGGCTTTCTCGGCCTCATCTCTGGCCATGATCAAATCTGTTGTGCGCAGCTCTACCAGTTCCTGCAGATGTTCTCTGTGCTGTCGCAGCTCCCGGTTTGAAATCTCCCTTTCCAGCTCGACGGCAATTCTCGTGGCAAACACTTCCAGTATAGATCTGGCCCAATCACTCACTTCTACAGGCCTGGTGTCCATGATAGATAAAATACCGATAACTGAATTATCCGATGCAATCAGTGGTAAACCAAAATAACTTTCAATCTGCATATCCACCAGTAGCTTGTCACCGGCGTACAGTTTCGATGCATCTTTAGGGATTATTTCTTTTTTATGATCCATAACATCCTGACAAGGAGAGCCTTTTAACGCATATTCGAAGTTATCGACTATCCTACCGTTTGCATACACGGCCAGTGTTTTCACGTGTTTGCCATCGGTTAATAACTGCCCGACAAAAGCAAACGGACTTTTGTATATTTCTGTTAAACGATACAGTGCATCGTTGATAAAGGCATCGAATTTTAAACCCGACGCGCCGGTGGCCAGTGATCGAAAGATGGCATCGATCTGATTCCTTTCTGACACATCGCGAATAATGCCTAAATATCCCAGTATTTCTCCAGCCGATGAGCTCACAGCCGTGGCCAGTGTTTCACCCGAAAATACGCTTGCATCTTTGCACCGGTAGTTCATTTCATAACGCGGAGAAGCTGTTTTACTATGACTGGTATATCGCCGCTTTTCCTGTTCTTTGAAATCCTCTGTATCGGCATAAAGAATGTCAGTTGACCTGCCCTCTAGCTCGTATATTTCATATCCGAATAACTTAACCGCGGCTTTATTGACCAGCCTTATCTTTCTGTCTGTATCGGCGTAAATGACAGCATCCGGAATTGCTTCAAACATTGATTCGAATCGTGCCCGGTTTTGTTCAATTTCATTTTTTGATTTTTTTTCCTCAGTAATATCCCGGTTAACAGCCAGCCATACTTCACCGTAAACCGGGTGTGTGAATGTCGTCACTGTGGCAAAGCACCAGATAGCGTCACCTTGTTTTTTCGCATAACTAATTTCGCCCTGCCACTCTCCTTTCTGGGTCAATTGTTTTACGATGCTCTCACTCGTCTGCGTGTTTTCTAAATTGTCAGCCATTATTTGTGACAATAAAAACCCTGACATTTCTCCGCCAGCGTAGCCAAGGATGCGCTCGGCGCCCGCATTGGAATAGATAATTGAGCTGTCACTCGAACTGATTAACAAGACACCATCTGACATTTGCTCCAGTATCCGTGCCTGAAGTCGAATATCATCTTCAACGGTTGCCTGATCGGTAATACGCTGATGATTATAACGCTCAGGTATCGCCGCTTCGATGGCACCAAAACGTTCAATGATTTTAAACTGTCCATCAGACTGACATTGCGAAAGGTACGTATTAACGGTTGCATGATGGTGCTCAGGGTTCATAGTTAATATGCCCTGAGGCGACGATATGTTTATATTTTTTAACGCGTCTACCAGGTCTTCTGCGTTCACCGAGCCAGCTGAGTTGGCAGCCACAGCGAATGCTTTTACACAGGCATAGGTAGCTTCACCAAAGTTTGTCAGTATGCCATTACCTTGTGGCCAGATGCCGTCAACATCCGCCAGCCTCGCCAGGCGTTGCAGGTAATTCCGGTTTTGCTCAGAATCAATGGTCATGAAATAAGTATTGCTTGAATAGAAGCCCTCACGCACTTCAGCAGGTAACTGGCTCGCCATCATTTCGTCATAATGACCCATCACCACGGCCATGCGTTTTTTAAGGCCTCTTTCTGTAAACCGTGTCAATAGCAAAACCTGGTCATTGCCGGCAAAATAGGGCACAAAAACATCGGGTTTGGCCGCCTCAAGCTGATCCAGTAATTGCTCAATCTGCTCCGCTGCGACACCTATCGGGCAATACTCTTCACCTACTATTTCGCCGCCTATTGCTGTCAGCACTTTTTTAGCCGCATGTATCGAGCCACGCGGCCATTCATAATTATTTCCGGCAAAGAACATGCGCGAGCCATACTGTTTAAACATGTATGGAATCATTTTATCTATTTGCTGATTGGGCAGGGCGCCAAAATGGAAAAAATAACGGCTGAGAATGCTGCCTTCATAAAATGAGAAATTAATTAGCGGCACCCTGCTCGGCTCAGCGACCTGATAGGCCACGGCAATGCGTGAATTAGAGAGCAGGTTTCCTATCATCGCACTACACTGATGCTCAACAACCAGTTTCTTAGCCGCTGCGACTGCACTTTGCGGCAGGCTGCCGTCATCTTCTATGACCAGTTCCAGTGGTTTACCCAGTACACCGCCATTCTCATTAATTTCCTGACAAGCGACTTCTGCAGCATGCACAATTTCTGAACCATAAATGCCCACTAAACCGGTCAGCGGCGGCATCACACCTAATTTAATCGTTCCATTTGACATAAATTTTTATCATTACCGCCTGTACGTTTACAAAAGAGTGCCTAAGTAGTTAATTTTAGGTTTTTTTTTCGTAAAATCTGTTTCGGTTTTGTGAATATCGACAGCCACAATTGGGCTGCTCCCTGGTTCGAACGTATTAAATGTGAGCAGGAAACCTGTGAGGTTATTTTATGATGGTTCAATTCCGTCTTAGTGAGACCTGATTTAATCATAAATATGATCAATAACCATTATATTAATAGTCTATGACAACTTTATCTTCAACCTTATATTAGTTATGGTTTGTAGCTGACTGGCATCAGCTATTACACAATCCTGTTCCGGCTTTAGGCATTTGTATTTGCACTGTTTGTGCAGACGAGACCTCAAGCCTGCCAGTCTAAACGCCTCAAACTGTAATGACCGATATCTGTCCATCCAGACTATAAGGCGCGCCATCATCATTAATGCCTTAGGCTGATAGCAACAAGCCGGCGCAATCTTACTTGGCCGCAACAAAGCAGCCAGAAAATGTTTTTTTGTAAAATGGCATGGCTAAAAGGGTGTCACGAACATCGACAAAGTCTTGTTTTTGTTTTGACGCTGATCGGAGAATCTCGATAGCGTTTTTACGAATAATTGATGATGCCAGACATAATGCTAAGCCGTTACACAACTATTATTTACCAATACTCTCATTCTTAGGCATCCCTGTTTGACAGGTATTGCTTTTCTAAGACCAAAATAGTATTGCTGTTCAGTTTAGCCTAACATGACAGAATGGCAGCGAGCAGCCGCATTGATGAGCAGAATCAAAGTAATTATAAATGGCCGCTTTTAAGCTTTAGCGTTATAAAGCTAATGTCACTGTTGACCTGGTCAACAGTGCATTCAATATCACTTAAGCTAATTTATCATCCGCCACATGGTAGGTAGGATCTTCCATCACGTTCACTTCTACCAGATCACCGGCTTTGCTCAAAAGCTCTATGCACTCTGGACTGAGGTGACGTAAATGTAATTTTTTACCGGCTTTAATGTATTTTTCTGCCAGATTATCAATCGCTTCTATCGCTGAATGATCCGCCACCCGTGAATTCTGGAATTCAATAATGACATCATCAGGGTCATCACCGGGCGTGAACAGGTCAAGAAAGTTTTTCACTGAACCGAAAAACAACGGCCCGTTTAATTCATATGTTCGTGAGCCATCTTCATTATCAAAGCTTTTCACATTGATATGGCTGGCATGCTCCCAGGCAAAAAACAGCGCTGACACGATCACACCCACAATAACTGCTACTGCCAGATCAGTGAAGACAGTGACGCCTGATACCAGGATCAACACAAAGGCATCCGTCTTTGGTATTTTTTTGATAATGCGGAAACTCGACCATTCAAAGGTACCCATAACCACGATAAACATAACACCGACTAATGCCGCCATCGGAATTTGCTCAATCAGGCTGGATGCAAACATGATAAACATCAGCAAAAAGAGAGCCGCTGAGATACCCGAGAGACGCTGATGGCCGCCTGAGTTTACATTTATCATGCTCTGACCGATCATTGCACAGCCGCCCATGCCGCCGAAGAAGCCAGTCGCTGTATTGGCGATACCCTGGCCCACACATTCGCGATTGCCGCGGCCACGAGTACCGGTAATATCATCGATCAGCGTCAGTGTTAATAAGGACTCGATTAAACCCACTGCCGCCAGAACAATCGCGTAGGGGAAAATAATATAAAGCGTTTCTAACGTAAACGGTACGCTCGGGATATGAAACTCAGGGAAACCGCCTTTAATAGTTGCCAGATCACTAACGGTATTGGTATCAACATTAAAGCCAATAACAATAAATGAAACCACTAGAATAGCCGCCAGTGAGGAAGGGATAGCGGTGGTCAGTTTTGGTAAAAAGTGAATAATCGCCATGGTTAGCAAAATCAAACCACCAAACACGGCCAGATTTACACCTGACATCCACTCACCGCCACTACCAGGCAACTGGAAATGCTGTATTTGTGCCAGAAATATCACGATCGCCAGACCATTCACAAAACCCAGCATGACCGGGTGCGGCACGATTCGAATGTATTTACCAAGGCGTAAGATACCTGCCAGAATCTGTATCAGGCCGGTCAATACCACTGCAGCAAAGAGGTACTCAACCCCGTGCTGGGCCACCAGAGCCACCATCACCACAGCCATTGCACCAGTGGCTCCCGAAATCATGCCCGGGCGACCACCAAAAATAGAAGCCAGCAAACCTACCATGAAAGCCGCATACAAGCCCACCAGTGGATCAACACCCGCCACAAAAGCAAAAGCCACTGCTTCTGGCACCAGTGCCAGCGCGACCGTCAGACCAGATAGAATTTCATTTTGAAAACAAACCCGACTCTTACAGCCTAGTTGGAACATGCAGTACCTCGATTAACGTGATGACTTAAGCAAATGGACGCGAATCATACCAAAAAAAGCGTCGGCGAGCCATTTAGCCATTTTTTTGTGCACTCGATCACATTCTTGAGCGTTATTCGATTCTGATGGAACGCTTTTTTTTATTTCCCCGTTCTGTTTACTGAAAGCAAATGAAACTATTAAGGAAAACTAACATGAAATTAAAATATTCAGGCTTATATGCCGCCATGATGTCGGTAATGATCGGCGTAGCCGGCTGCTCTTCTTCAAGCAACAATACTTCCAGCGCAACTAATGTTTCAGGGCGTATTACCGGCTTCGGTAGCGTTTATGTAGACGGCGTTGAATTTGAAACCAATGGCACCAGCGTAACGATTGACGGAGTGCCGGCCACTGAAGCGGATTTACATGTTGGCATGATTGTAAACTTAACAGGCTCTGACAATGGCGCCAACGGTAACGCGCTCTCCATTTCATTTGATGATGAACTTGAAGGCGTGGTAACACAGACTGTGGCCAATGGCGGACTGATCGTAATGGGCCAGTCGATTACCGTTGATAACAGCACTAACCTGCAAGGTTTCGCACTGATTGATGATTTGCTCGTTGGCGATGAAGTCGAAATCAGTGGTTACCCTGATGGCAACGGCGGCATCCATGCCACCTTTATTGAACTCGAAGGCAGTTATGTCGATGGCGAAGAAATCGAAGTTAAAGGCCTGGTTTCTGCACTTGATGCACAGGCGATGACTTTCACACTGGGTTCTATGACAGTTAATTATGCAAATGCGGATACCAGTGAAGCCGCTAACCTGGCAGATGGTCTTTATGTTGAAGTTAAAAGCACCTCTGCACCGGTTGCCAATGTTCTGGCCGCAACCAAAGTTGAATTAGAAAATGACGGTGCATACGGCGTCAGTGGTGACCACGGCGAAGAGCTTGAAGTTGAAGGTTTAATCACTTCACTGGACACGGCATCTTCTCCTAACACCATCACTGTTAATGGCCAGACTTTTGCTGTGCCTGCAGGAATCGATGTATCAGCTTACGCAGTCGGCGACATGATTGACCTTGATATAGAAGTCTCGGGAACCGAGCTGCTGATCACCGGCATTGAAGCTGAAAGCGATGATGATCACCCGGGAAAAATTGAAGTTGAAGCCATTGCCTCAGCGACAGACACTGTCAATAACACCATCACACTCGCCGGCATTACTATCTCGGTTCAGCCAAACCAGACGATCATGATGGATCACTCTGCCACACCGGTACAGTTCTTTAATCTCGGTTCAATTGTTGAAGGCACTGACCGGATTGAAGTTGATGCGATACCCGATGCCGCCGGCACCGGCTATATTGCGCTCAGCATCGAACGCAGTTCATCGACTTCAACTACGGTTGAACTCGAAGGCGCGGTTTCTATCGATGCGGCGGGCGTGATGAGCATCGCCGGCATTACGCTAGATACCACTGCAGCAACGGTACCAACTGGCATAACTGCAGATATCGAAATTCATGCCAACGGTACTTTGAATAGTGACGGCAGTCTCGCTGTCACCGTGATTGAGCTGGATAACTAAGTTATTGGAAAGCTATTAAAAACCTGGAACCAGAAAGTGCAGGCACTTTTTAATTCCAGGTGAATACGGCAAGCCCGGATCATTGATCCGGGCTTTTTTTATTTCTCTTCAAGCAGAAACATCAGGCCCACACCATCGGCACCATATCGCATAACACGTGCCCGGTTAATCGGCGCATCACTGCCATCACCCAGAGGTGTCATCACCTGAACCTGTACAATGCTTTCTATGGCCGGGCGTTTTTCCAGCGTGATGCTTAGATACAATCCACAGTCACTGACATTTCCCGAGACGGCTTTATGTTCGGCACCATTTTCATCTATCAGCCTGATAGGCACTTCTATTGGATGCCGGATATTACTGCGCAGATCGCTTATCTTATTGTCTTCGTCCATAAAATCTGGATTTAACCATTATTATCTTTTAATTATTTATAGACTATAAACTGCCAGCCTGCATTTAAACACCGAGTTTCACCTCTTCCCAGCATTGGTTAAGCCGTTTTTCAGAGACGGGAACAGCGGTTTTAAGTGACTGTGCAAACAATGAAACACGGTATTCTTCGATCAGCCAGCGAAACTCTTCGAGCACGACTGACTGATGTTTTTGTTGCTGCAAAGCCTTTAGCCGGTTTTTATAATTATCCCAGTAAGGCTGGACTTTCAGCCTTAAAGCACGGTCTTTACTATTATCACTTTCCAGCTTGTCCAGTCTGGCATTGATCGCTTTAAGATAACGTGGAAAATATGACAGTTGCCTGGCATGGGTTTCCAGCATGAAGTGTTTAAACAACAGATGCTGACACTGATCCTGTATATCTGAACCGGCATCAAGCAGGTTAAGCGGCAGTTTCTTTAAGCGTTTCTGAATACCGTGATTAAGCTCTAAGATTTCTGCACACTGCATGTAACGTGTTTTTAAAGTATCCGACATTTTTTCTCTGCCGTCATGCAGTACTTTATGATAGTCACTGGCGTTTAAGGGCAAAGGATCCAGTGCAAACGCATCATTGATGCTCACCGCCATCAGGTCATCGCTTAAATCCTGACAACTGCCTATATTGCGATACAATAAACACATCGCCTGCAGGCCTTTTTGTGTCTGCTGCATAGTGTGCAGCTGCTCCGAGAGATTAATGCGAATTAACTGGCTGAGACCTCTGCCCATGCAATGTGCGGCCTGCTGCTGATTATCAAACAGCCGCAAGGCAACTTTACTGCCTTCTTTTTTTAACGCCGGATAGAACGTTAACTCGATGCCCGCCTGTTGAATCACTATCTCATTTTTTAGCTCACCAAAATCCCACTGCACGACCGAGTCAATTTCGTAAGCTGACAAATCTTCTGATACCTCATGCACGATCACATCACTTTCAGTTTGCTGCTGCAGGCCCAGCAAATCCTTGCTCTGCTTAATCACATCACCCTGGTTATCTACTAACTTGAACGACATAAATAAATAATCATCGAGCAAGTCTGTTCGCCAGGCATCAAAAGGTATGCTAACACCGGTAATGCGTTTTAGCTGTGCCGCCATTTCAACCGTTAAGGGTCGCTCTCCCTGCACCATGCTTTGCAGACAGGCATCAGCAAAATCCGGTACCGGCACAAAATTTCTACGCAGGGTTTTTGGTAAGGATCGAATTAACGCGATTACTTTTTCTCTCAGCATACCGGCCACCAGCCATTCACAGCGCACCGCATCAACTGCATTCAGTGCAATTAACGGCACGTGCAAACAAATGCCGTCATGCTTTAGCTTGGGGTCAAATATATATTCAAGTTTGAGCTTTATTCCATTAAAACGCATTACATCCGGGAACTGCTCCTTGCTCACGGTACTGGCATCATGCTGCATCAGCTCATCACGCTGCATGTTTAATAATTCAGGCTGCCTGTTCATTTCCTGCTGCCACCATTTTTCAAAAGCCGGCCCGTTGGCAATGCCCTGTTTTATTCGCTGGTCATAAAAATCATACAGCACCTGCTCATCGACCAGCACATCCTGACGTCTTGATTTTGCTTCGAGACGGTGGATATCAGACATCAGGCTCTGGTTATGTGAAAGAAAGCGGGCACGTGGTTCGTATTCGCCGTTTACCAGTGCCCAGATGAAAATCTTTCTTGCTGCATCCGGGTCTATCGGCCCGAAGTTAACTTTCTTTTTTGCATAAATTGTCAGACCATAGAGCAATGCTGACTGATCGGCCGATACCTGTGAGGTTTTTTTCTGCCAGTGCGGCTCTGAATACTGATATTTTAATAGGTGCCTGGCTTTTTCCTCCAGCCACTGCAGCTGAATGACCGCATTTGTCCTGGCATATACTTTTTGGGTTTCTACTATCTCGGCCGCCATGACTAATTTAGGTTTCTTTTTAAACAAGCCCGAGCCCGGGAAGATAAAAAACTTTCTTCCCCGCGTGCCTAAATAATGCTCTTCTTCTGTTTTAAAACCGATATGGCTTAATATGCCGGTTAAAATCGAGCGGTGAACCGCATCATATTCGCTATCATCATTGTTTTGTTTTTGTTGCGGACTCATGTTTAGCCGGTAGCCTAACAATTTTACCTGCGAAACTAACTGCTCATGCACATCCTGCCATTCCCTCATGCGCATATAGGCTAGAAAATTTTTGCTGCACCATTGCCTGGTTTTATTTTGCGACAGTTCTTTTCTTTTTTCCTGATAGGCCTGCCAGCAGTTTATATAAAACAGAAAATCTGATTTTTTGTTTTGAAATGGCCGATGCCTCTCATCGGCTGCCTGCTGTTTATCGACCGGTCTCTCGCGCGGGTCCTGAATGGCCAGTGCCGAAACGATTATCAGCATTTCTTTTAAGCAGCTCTCCTTATTTGCTTCTACTATCATTCTGGAAAGTTGCGGGTCCAGCGGGAAAGCAGCCATTTCTCTGCCGGTTGCCGTTATGCCATTGTCATCATAAGCATTCAGCTCTTTTAATAAACGAACACCATCGTTAATCAGCCGCGGGTCGGGGATATCGACAAAGGGAAAGTTTTCCATGTCTCCCATGCCGGTATAAGCCATTTGCAAGATAACAGATGCCAGGTTGGTGCGGTGAATTTCTGCTTCCGTGAATTCAGCCCGGCCATTAAAATCATGCTCATCATATAGCCGGATACAAATGCCTTCAGCCACCCTTCCGCAACGGCCTTTTCTCTGGTCTGCGGCGGCTCTTGAAATGCTTTCAATCGGCAGGCGCTGCATTTTACTTCTGAATGAGTATCTTGATATTCGCGCTAAACCACTGTCAACAACATAACGTATACCAGGCACGGTTAACGAGGTCTCAGCCACATTGGTCGCCAGTATTATTCGCCTTAGGCCCCCGGGATGAAATATTCTGTTTTGCTCCTGAGCCGATAATCGCGCTAGCAGCGGCAGCACTTCCGTATGCCGGTACAGTTTTTTTCTTAACACTTCTGCCGCATCACGAATGTCACGCTCACCGCTTAAGAAAACCAATATATCGCCTTCTTTTTCCCTTATTAATTCATCGACGGCTTCGGCTATGGCTTCGCTTAATGATATTTTTTCATACGGGCGATAACGCACTTCAACCGGGTAGGTTCTGCCTGAGACCAGGATAATAGGGGCTTTGTCAAAGTGATCTGAGAATTTTTCAGGATCGATGGTCGCCGAGGTGATGATGACTTTCAGCTCGGGCCGCTTCGGCAACAGCCGCTTCAGATAGCCCAGTAGAAAATCAATATTCAGGCTTCGCTCGTGCGCTTCATCGATAATCAAGGTGTCGTATTGTTTCAGCAGCGGTGACTTTTGAATTTCGGCCAGCAAGATACCATCGGTCATCAGCTTAATATAACTGCTATCCAATGACTGGTCCTTAAAGCGGACTTTATAACCTACGGCTGCGCCTAATTCAGAATTCATCTCTTCGGCAATGCGCGCGGCAACCGAGCGGGCTGCCAGCCTGCGCGGCTGTGTATGGCCGATCTGGCCATCGATGCCACGCCCCATTCTCAGGCAGAGTTTTGGCAGCTGCGTGGTTTTTCCCGAGCCGGTTTCACCGCATATAATCACAACCTGGTGTTGATTGATGGCCGCTTCAATATCCGCTAACCGGGCTGTAATGGGTAAACTATCGGGAAAGTCGAATTCAGGGACCGCCGATCGTTTTATTTGCAGGCTAGTCGCAGAGTGCTCAGCCTGCTTTAACAGCTGATTCAGTGTTGCCCCGGCTTTTTCCGCATCGCCTGATTTAATACTCGCTGTAATCCGTTTCAGGCGGCGTTTAAAGCCGGCCTTATCCTTATTAAATCCCTGGCTGATTTTTGTTTCTGTTAGCTTAACAACTGAATCTATGTCTGACACTTCTTACCACTATTTGTTTAATTTAACTTTATATAATTTACTGTAGCCATGGATTTTATCATGCGCCCGGATATAAATATGCTGGTTAGCTTTTGCTATCTCAGCATTCTGCAGTGAACGGGTAAAAGGCTGCTCATTAACATGTGGATGGCCCAATACTCGCTGCCCAATCCGCTTTTTATTCTGATCCAGTATTTCCCAGCCGTCCGCATAATGATCCCAGCCTGTATCGCCGTGCAATAAAGTCACATCCACCCGGTAGTGCTCAGCACTTTTCTTAACAAGCTTTACATCAACGATTTTTACTTCATTCGCCATAACCTGCTGACTCATCAGCAACACACTTATCAATAGTAGCTTATTCATTGGCTCTCCCTAGGCTGGCTGTTACTCTGATTTAGTTTAAGGCATAATCGTACCTTGATCGATACTGATAGTAAAACCCGGGCGAGTCATGAAAGTAAAAAAAGATGATACCAAAGAGACAGATAATGTTTCATTTCTTCAGACATTTGGCAGTGTATTAGCGGCCATGTTTGGTGTTCAGACAGAAAAAAACCGGCAAAGAGACTTCAATAAGGGCAAACTTTGGCATTATATTCTGGGCGGACTAATCTTTGCCGCGCTTTTCATCACTGTACTGGTCACTATAGTGCAGTATGCCTTATCCGGTCTTTAACGCCGTTAGATACGATATGCGACGCTAACACAGCGTCCTTCATCACTGTAATCAACCTCTTCACATATGGCATTGATCAGGTCCATGCCTCTGCCATGCATATCATCATCTGCGGCTTTTATGTTATCAAGGTTAAAGCTTCGGCCGTTATGAGACATTATGATTTTAAGCACTGCCGTCTGCTCTTCTGGTAAATAACTGAGTTTTACTGTGAGGCATGAGTCTTTTAATGAATCCAGGCGTTTATGACGTTCGAGGTAATAGCGGTCAAAAGCCTCGACGCTATTTTTAGCATCACCCTCTAAGCCTAAAATACCATGATCCAATGCATTGCTATAAAGCTCTGTTAACAGCGTGTGAATTATACCCTTGTGATCTTTTAATGGCGTATAGTCACCGATTAATTCTATGATATTTTGTACAACATCATTTTTTAGCAAATAGTCATTAACAACAAGCTCGATATTCCATGGCACGGTGGCCTTGATGTTAGCGGGATTCGCTGGTTTTATTTCTGCCTCAAGCGGCAAACACGACAGCTCGATAATGGAGACGTCATCTGATTGCGCGATGCCTTCACTGTAACTCTGGTAAAGCGCCATAACTGATTTGATAATATCATCACTGCCCACTATGGCATCTTCAATCATGTCTGCCTCAATCATTTCCAGATCAGTATTCTCTGCCTCGGACAAGCCGTCGGTAAAGCTTACTAACTTATGATGCTGGTTGACATAAAACAGCTGAACAGAATCATCAAACTCTTCCTGTTCACGAACACCTAATGGCAGGTGTGCACTTTTGATTGTGGTTAACTCATTCGTCTTCTGGTCAAGCAAATAGGCATTTGGCATGCCGCCATGCCAGATCATCAGGCGATCACCTTTGGCTGAAAGCTCGATAATCGATGCCGCAAAAAACATTTCTACCGGCAACAACAGATTCACCTGTTTATTAAGCTCTCTTGCAATATCACCAATAAATGCATTCTCTTCCACCATTTGGAAAAAAACCTGCGAGACAGGCAGCGTGCCAACGGCGGCAGATAGACCGTGGCCGGTGAAATCACCGATTAATATCGCCAGCCCGCCATGCGGCCTGCGCACAACCAGTATCGTGTCGCCACTGAAAGTACTCATTGGAATGCTGAATGAACGAACTATCTTTTCGTCATAAAAACAAAATTTTTGTGCCTGGTCAAAGAAATGCGAGACCAGTTCATGCTCCCGATTAAGTCGAATATTGTGCGTGATTAGTTCATTATTTTTTCGGTTGACTTCAATATGAAGTTCCCTGATTCGGGAATGCGCATTGATTTTTGACAACAACACACCAAAACTGATTGGCTTGCTTATAAAATCATCACCACCTGCCGCCAGCGCTTCTTCTAATGCTTCTTCTTCTGATAAGGCGGTGACAAAAATAACGGGCAGGTAATTTTCCGATGCTATGTCTTTGATCTGACGGGTGGCCTCATAACCATCCATATCCGGCATTTTCACATCCATCAGCACGAGGTCAATCTCTTCCTGATGTACTATGACGATCGACTCGGCACCTGAGGAGGCCGTAATCACATCAAAACCCTTGGCTGTCAGATAACGGTCGAGAATAGACCGGTTTTTATCTATATCATCAACGACAAGTATTTTCATATTTACTGAATTGAGAACATCAGTTCAAATTTGGCTATCATCAGTATCTTTTTAACATTAGTGCTGCAATTAATGATATCCAGCTCGCCATCGGCCAGATTCAGTGCCCTTTTCATTTTTAATAACATGCCTAAAGCCGAACTATCAATCATGTCCACGGCACGCATATCAATCACATATTTTTTAGCGTCTGTCGGTGCACTTTCATAAGCATCACGAAACTCATTTAACAGCGAAAAATCAAACTTGCCAGTGACTGCTATCTGATATTCTCCGGCTTCTTTTATAAAACGATTACTTATACCCATAATGCTTTCTCTATATTAAAATAAATCCACTTCACCAGAATCAACAGAGGTTGATCTAATGCTATCTTCCAGCGCCATTGTTACTTCTCTATCCACTTTCTGAATCGATTCATTGATACTTATTAGTTGTGCAAGACTAACCGGTGTCGCTGAGTTCGACTGAAAAACGCTTATCTTCTCGTTAATACCATTTTGAAGGTTTTCAATATGTGTCGACAGCTGTACAACTGCGTCTTCATATTGCAAGGCCATCACGGCCGTTGAGACATGGCCACGGATATCAAAGGCAATTTTCGCCGTATTGTCGATAACCGTGCCCACTTCTGTGTTAACGGAGTCGATACTTGTCAACATGTCATTAATATTGTCTTTCGCTTTCAGTGTAGCACTCATATCCATTTGTGCTATCTCGCCAATGACATCATTCAGCGATATCAGGCCTTCTTTAGCCGCCCTGGCCCTTTCCTGCACACCTTCATTCAAAATGCTGGTTTGTTGGGATAATTCTCTGACCTCGTCTGCAACCACAGCAAAACCGCGGCCCACTTCACCGGCCCTGGCCGCTTCTATTGCAGCGTTTAGTGCCAGTAAATTTGTCTTCGATGCGATTTTTTGAACACCAATAAGCCGGTCAAACACTTCATCCATCACAGAAATCATATCCTGCATTTTATATGCCGCATCAACACCTTTATCACTAACATCAACGATTATGTCAACAAACTGCTTAAGTACCACCTCCAGCTCGACGGCAAATTTTCTGAAAGAGACCGAGTCGCCCTCTTCATCACTTGAAAAATGTTTAACCAGGACTTCGAGCTCATTGCTTTGCTGATCCGATAAGCTACCTAACGCCAGGAAGCTGTTATTGAGCTTGATCACCGAATCATTAACAATTTTTTTGATCTGGGAAATCGCTTCCATCGATGGGTCTACTTCAATGGATAAATCACAAAACTGGTGCACAAGCTTGCCCACCTGATCTGTAAATTCTTCATCGGGTACTTTTTCATTTTGTTGCTGAAGCTGCTGACGATAATACAGCGACACAGCCAGGGCATAACCGGCAGACATCAGCAGCGCTATGACAAGCTGCAACCACGCGATATTAACGCTTAGCAGCAGAGCAGAAAGTGCAATCGTTAAAATGATAACTGATACAATAATTTTCAAAACAGACTTTCTCTCAGACACCTAATCTAAAACCATGGAATAGCTAACATTTTTATAAAGTATTGAAACTATAGCTCATATTTCCCAAACCAGTAATATTACTTAGCATTACTGTCTAAAACACCGATTTCTTTAGTTATATCGTCCAGTTCCACTTTTTCTATACTAATAAATTGACCTTTAATCTTATCAGCGGTGATTTTTACCTCGCCGACATCTTTATGTGCCTGCGAAATATGCCGTGACAGGTTCTCCATGCGGCTGCCAAAACGGCCAAACTCGACCGATAGCTTGGATAAATGCTCCTGAATCAAGTGAACCTGCTGGCGTGTTGCATCGTCCTTGATAACCGCTCTGGCGGTTGTTAATACGGCCATCAGCGTTGTAGGCGACACCATCCAGACTCTTTTCTTTTGTGATTCTTCCACCAAATCAGGGTGATGCGCATGAATCTCTGCAAACACAGACTCTGCCGGTATGAACATCACCGCGCCCTCAGCCGTTTCACCCGGGATTATGTATTTGTCCGCTATATCCTTGATGTGCTTCTTAATATCTGCCTTAAATTGCTTTTCAGCTTTGAGTTTATCCGCCTCTGTGACATCAAAGGCGCTCAGCTTTTGATAACTTTCTAGTGGGAACTTGGAATCAACGGCGATATTGCCACTCGGCTGTGGCAAGAATAGCATGCAATCAACCCGTGTATTATTTGATAACCCAAATTGCAGCGCATAACTTTGCGCCGGCATCACATTCGCCACCAGAGCCGATAGCTGCACCTCACCAAAGGCACCTCGTGAACGCTTATCGGCCAGCACTTCCTGCAGGCTCACCACATTACCCGACAACTCGGTAATTTTTTTCTGCGCCTCATCAATCAATGTCAGTCGCTTGAGCACATTGGCAAAGGTCTCTGTGGTCTTATCAAAACCTTCTCCCAGCTTTTTCTCAACCTGGCCGCTGATTTCTTTTAATCTGAAATCTGTCTTATCGGTCAGGCTGTCGACGCGTTTACCAAACTCGTCAGCATACGATTTAAGCGATTTGGCAATCTGTTCATTTTGCTGTTTGCTGTTTTCAACCAGTGTTTGGTTGAGCGTTTTTAGTGATTCTGCCTGATTTTTCTGGTTAGACTCATTATTTTTAAACAGCAGCTCAGCCATGTCAGTTTTGAATTCATTAAACTTGCCACTCAGTTCTTTTTCTAGATTTGAAATTCTTTTACTCTGACTTTCACGGCTTTCGATTTCGTTGATTTTTAACTGATTCTGAAACGCTGTCATTGACTCGAGCATATGTGAAATTTTTTGCTCAACAAGGGCCCTTAATATCTCGAACTGCCGCGCTTGCTCATCAGCTCTGCCTGACATGACATCCTGCCTTCTCAGCTGACTAATTAATATTATCAGCATCACGCCACTCAAAATGGTAATTGAAATCAACAGCAGCTGTTCTAATGTCATTGTTTTTTCTAATTATAAGTCAGTAAATGCTGTTATTATCTCATTCTTTGAGCATAGAGCAACGCATGAAATTCAAACTCTGTACGCTTGACAGCATTGCTGACCCGGGGGCCTGCGAATTCAGTTTAGAAGACAGGCGAAAGACCCACGAGATATTTGTTATCCACAAAGACGGTCAGTTTTTTGCCTATAAGAACAGCTGCCCGCATACCGGTGCCAGTTTAAACTGGCAACAAAACCAGTTCCTTGACCTTGATCATGCGTTTATTCAGTGCTGTGTACATAATGCGCTTTTTGAAATAGACAGCGGATACTGCCTGTCCGGGCCATGTGCCGGCAGCAGCCTCGAAGAATTAAGCCTGTCGATCGAAGGCAATGAACTGTATCTGTTGATGTATTAGTTTCGATACTATGCGTGTGAAAATAAAAAAGCCGGACTTGTCCGGCTTTTTTATTGCTGTTATTACGCGGCTTGCTCAGTCTTGATCAGGTCACGATAAGCGTGCCATGTTGCATGCCCGATCAGCGGCATAGTGATAATCAAACCGATACCAAAAGTTGCCATGCCTATGCCGGTAAAAAGTACGATTAACATCGCCCAGTAGAGCATTGGTATTTTATTTTTCATTACGGCTTTAAAGCTGGTAATAGATGTGGTGATGCAATCCATCTCTTTATCCATAATCATTGGAATGGAAATCGCGCTTATCGAAAACACAAAAAGCGCAATTATGGCACCGATCGCAATATACATGGTTAAAAAGCCAACACTGTTCTCTGAATACAATAATTCCATGACTGACATATCATGCGAGGTTAGCAGTGCCGAATTAAAAAACAAAGCAGCCAGTATTGCCGACAGCCTTACCCAGGCAACCGTAATGATGCCCAGCAATAAAGCATACATTGCAATACAATCAGGATTGCCACAACCGGCTTTAATACCTTTAAAAAAAGACATTTTTGTTTCGCATTTTGCAGTATCTTGCGTGTTTCTGCTTATGGCATATAAGCCAACAGCCAGAAAAGGCCCCAGCAAAAGAAAGCCTGTTGTAATCGCAAAAACCAGATGCGATGAACTCGAATAGGCATAAACCAGAAGCATGCCGATGGCAGCAAATAAAGTGCCGTATGCAAGGCTTGCCAGCGGTGTAGTCTTGATATCATTCCAGCCTGCCTTCAGCCATTTTCCAGGACTGCTGATATCAAGCTGATTAATAATTATTTTTTGTCTTTTAAGTTCTTCAGTATGACTATCATCATTCTGGTTTAGGGTTGTTTCATTCATGAGTATCCACCTTTATTCCTCGTTAGGCTGTCAGACTCTTTCAATAAAACGTGTAACGATTTCAACTAAAGAGTACGGTGGCCGTTCATTGTTTTTGTGTTAACAGCGCAAGTACAAGCAACTCTTTTAAATCGGTACTGACATAGTACGTTTCATTAGCCTGGTCGGGAAAACGAAACACGCAGCATTTTAATCTGCCGTATCACGTTTATTATTTAGCTGGTTAAATTCTAAAGCTCAAATACCTTTAAAATATAATCTTATACAGAGTATAAGAAAAAAACTGATGAATCAAACAGTTTTTATATCCATAAGTATGACAGAAAAAACTAATAAACTAATATTTCTTAAGCCTCTGAAAAGTAAATAAAAAATTCAATTGAGGCCGATTAATGTTCACACGCATTGCCCGAGACAGACGGAAAACAGCTCATCTCAGGCTATTTTTTACTGTTTGTTATAGAACGCGATAATCTTTTGCATACCATCGACTATACCCAGTTTATTATGTGGCGCGGTAAAAACAGCCTGAAGCTGCGCCTTTGGGTTGACTACCAATATCGCAGCGCTGTGGTCATATAAATAATCATCTTTTGTCAGGTCGCCGCTAGCGCCCGCCGCTTTCAGATAAACTGAACTGAGTTGCTTTGACAAATTATCCAGCTCCGCTTTTTTGCCGGTGATCGCAACAAACGAAGGGTCAAAGTAATAGACATAGTCACCCAGAATTTCTGCATCATCTCTTTGCGGATCTATTGACACAAAAACGACCTGCGGCAGTTCCATTTTTATAACACCCATATCGATGTAAGCCTGCTTCAAAACCGAAAGCGTGTTCGGGCAAACATCCGGGCAATTTGTATAGCCAATGAAAATTAAAGACCATTTAGCGGTTAATTGCGGCAACCCAAAATCATGTCGGCGCTGATCCATCAGTTGAAACTGACTCAACTGCCGCGCAGGATGAAGCACGGTACCTTCAATAATCGGCGTTATGTTTTTATCCTGATCAATCACCGAGCTTAATTTAAAGCCGGCCCACATAGAGAATATCGATAACAATAACACCATCGCTAGCTTTGTTAATTTATTCATTTTTCAACTCAAAATATAATGATCTGCCACCAGAGCGACAAACAATAACATTAAATAATTAATCGAATAGACAAAGGTCTGAATCGCTGCCTTTTCGCGTTCTGTAAACATCAGTTCAAACGACTTATAAATAAAGTAGCCACCCAAAACGACGGCCGCCGTTAAATATATCCAGCCCGCATAATAGGCAAGATAAGGTAACAGGGTGACGATAAACATCAGAATGGTATAAGCGACAATCGCCAGCTTTGTATATTTTATACCGTGGGTAACGGGCAGCATTGGAATAGCCACTTTAGCGTAGTCATCACGTCGGTGAATTGCCAGCGCCCAAAAATGCGGCGGCGTCCAGGTAAATATAATCAGCACTAACAATAACCCATAAGGATCGACCGCGTTTGTGACGGCTGTCCAGCCGAGCAATGGTGGCGTCGCTCCAGCCAGGCCACCAATCACAATATTTTGCGGCGTAGCACGTTTTAAATACATGGTATATATCACCGCATAACCAATCAGGCTGGCAAACGTCAGTACGGCCGTCAGTACATTGATATACAGCACCAGAATTGCCATTGACACAGCGCCAAGCACAACGGCAAAGATAAAGGCATGTTTAACATTTAAGCGCCCCGTTGGTAAGGGCCGACCTTCCGTTCTTCTCATCTTGGCATCTGTTTTATATTCAACCAGCTGATTCACAGCAGCACCAGACGCTGCTGCCAGACCAATACCCAGGTTTGCAACAATCAAAATATCCCATTCAATAGCCCAGGCTGGAAAAGCCAGCACGGTTCCGACGACAGACGTCAGTATTAAAAGCGCAACCACTTTCGGTTTACACATTTCATAATATTCGTGCCAGCCTGCACGGCCTGTTTCATTCATTACAGCATCCGCTTCACTCATAATCAAAATCTCTCTTTTGGCAAAGACATATAATGAAATAATGTTACCAGACTTAATAACAGCATTACCGCAATACCATTGTGGGCAAGCGCAATAGCCATCGGAATAGAAAACAAAACATTGCTGATACCCAGAATCACCTGCAACGTTAACAAGCCAGCAATGATTTTCAGTAAATTTCTTAAGCGTTTATATTGCCATACTTTCATTAACATAAAACCGATAACGGCGATGGTGATATAAGCACCTAAACGGTGTGTCCATTGAATGGTTACACGCGCATCATTGCCTAAGATACCAAACTCATAATTATCAACACCATGCCCCCATAACTGAAATGCACTGATAAAATCCATTGGCGGAAACAGGCTGCCCTGACAGCTCGGAAAGTCTGTACAGATGATGGCGGCATAGTTTGAGCTGGTCCAGCCACCTAAAAATATCTGCAAGATAACCACCACTATCGCTATTTTCACCAGGCCTTTTAATTCATGCTGATGAAATTCAAGCTGCCGATCGCGCAGCCTTAATGTAATATACCAAAGCATACTCAGGGTCACGAAGCCACCTAACAGGTGCCCCATCACCGTTAAAGGCCAGAGTCCCAGGGTAACCGTCCACATACCTAAAAGCGCCTGGAATACAATCAGGACACTGAGCCCGACGGCCAGCGGCAGCATGCCTTTTGTTTGTTCTTTATACTTAATTAATAAAAAAGTGATCAAAAAAACCAGCAAACCCAGTGTGCCCGCAAAATAGCGATGAATCATTTCCGGCCATGCTTTCTCAGCCACCACTTGATGTTCGGGGAATAATTCTTTCGCTTTAGACAAAGCCTGCTCTGATTGCGGTACGGTTAAATGACCGTAACAACCCGGCCAGTCCGGACAACCAAGACCGGCATCACTCAGTCGAGTCCATGCGCCGAGTAAAATCACAACAAGTGCGAGACACGCTGTACCAAATGTTAGTTTGTGTGTTAATAGATTCTTCATAGTCTTACCCAATTTGCGATGCTTTTAGCAGTCTTTTAATATCACTGATAATATCTTTAGCGGTTTTGTCTCTGCTGTATTTCAAAATAACATTACCAATCGGATCTACCATAAAGATAATGTTTTTATTTGCCAGCTCTTCACCTGAATAGCCCAGCATGCGGTTAAACACCTCTTTATCGCCAATATAACGGTCAAAATTCGCATAGTGCGACTCGATCTTGGCGCGGAACTCATCACTGATATTTTTATCAAAATGGATCAGCAGATTAACAAACCTTGGTGACTCTTTATGCAAAGAGGTTTTAATCTGACGCATAGTGTAAATGGTTTCTTCGCATTTTTTATCGCAATCGGCATTCATAAAAAACATCATATGCCAGTGGCCATATAGCTGCTTTTCTGTTGCAACTTCTCCGCCGACAGTTTGCAGCTGCATATCCAGCAACTGCACCACAGGATTGATAAATTCCCCGCGGTTAACCGTGTTCTCAGTACCGCCTACGTTATATAACCAGTACGCTGCAGCAATTGGCGCAATGAAAGTAAATATCAGCAGCCATAACATATACGGTTTAAAATTATTATTATTTACTTCTTCATTCATTGTTTTCATTTCTTTTTGTGTTAACTATAAAAAATATGCCGAGTAACGCGCAAAACAGAGCAAACCATTGCACAGCATAACCAATGTGTTTTTGACTATCTAACTTATAAGCGGGCCAGCTCCGGTTAAAACCAGCTGCCGAGTCCTGATTCAGCAATACTACAAATGGCTTTAGCTCACTATTTAAAACACCGGCCAGTTCTTCTATATTAACGCTTTGTATTATCACTGGCCACCGGCTCAGGTCATATTGCTGGTCTTCAAGCATAAAGACTTTTTCATAGGGGGTGCGCACGAAACCAGCTAATGTTATCTCGCCCTCAGGCGTTCCGAACACTGGCAGCTCAGTGCGGTATTGTGACCTCTCTATCCAGCCTCTGTTGACTAACACCCAGCCACCGCTTTCATTTTTAAAGGGTGTAACCACCTGATAGCCGGCTTTCATCTCCATGACTTTATTATCCAGCAGGAAGCTTTTTTTGGTATCGAAAAAACCCCTTAGTGTAACGGGCACAAACTGCCTGTCCTGATCGGCATTTGGCAATAATTCCAGCTCAACTGGTTTTAATTCGCGACGCGTATCAATTTGCTGCTTGAGATTTTGCTTGGCTTCGGCACGTGACAACTGCCACAGCCCTAATGAATACAACAGATATAACAACAGCAGTGTAACCACTGTTGGTATTAATTTCGGACTAAACGCGTAGGACCCGAGCCTGATTGTAAATAATCGTAAATCCAGCATAGTTCGAGTCATCAATTCAATATACAATCAGTGTACTTTCACTGATTTAAAAATGGTATAGCTATGTTATTCAAATCCATCATCATTATTCTTTTACTTATGATCTTAGCGAGTCTGGGTAGAGCCCTATATCATATGGTACGCAAAGAACGTAACCCCGATGGAGTGGTTAATTCGCTTACTTATCGCATTGCTCTTTCTGTCTTACTCTTTTTTCTTATTTTCTTCGGAGCTTACATGGGATGGATCACACCCCATGCAATTACCTAACCTTCACTTACTAAAAAGCGGATATTGTGATTCGAGAGCAATTTGTTTATAACATTGCTCTCGCGCACAAGATAGCTTTTTATAAAATGTAAACAAAGATAAACAGACCTAACCATACCACGTCAACGAAATGCCAGTACCAGGCAGCCGCTTCGAATGCGAAGTGATTATCTGCCGTAAAGTGACCTTTCAGGCAACGCACCAGCATAACCGCGATCATGATGCCACCAATCGTTACATGGAAACCGTGGAAACCGGTCAACATGAAGAAGGTACTACCATAAATACCTGATGCCAAAGTCAAACCCATTGCGTCGTCATATGCGTGCATATACTCGACAACCTGTAACACCAGGAATGCGACACCTAACGCCAGCGTAACAATCATCCACAAATTTAACTTCGCACGCTCACCTTTACGTAACGCATGATGCGCAATAGTCAAAGTAACAGAAGATGTTAACAGCAACAGTGTATTGATTGCTGGCAGACCCCATGCACCCATCGCTTCTTTAGGCGCAACAAATGCCGTATTATCAGGATTAGTCAGAATCGGCCAGACGGCTTCAAACGTCGGCCACAACACTTCATGCGTCATCGCATTATTGCCGGCACCACCTAACCACGGCATGACTAAAACACGCGCGTAGAATAATGCACCGAAGAACGCCGCGAAGAACATCACTTCAGAAAGGATGAACCACATCATACCCATTCGGAATGAGACATCGACCTGGCCGTTATAGCTAGGCGATTCTGCAACAACTGTACTAAACCAGCCATACATCATCGCTAAAACAGATATGAGACCAATCATGAGGATCGGCATACCAAAGCTTGTTCCATGAATTGTATTTACTGCTCCGAACACTGTGACAAATAATGTAAGACTTGCAATTATCGGCCATTTACTGGGTTCGGGAATATAATATCCATCATTTGTAGACATAATACTTACCCTTTATTTTTTTGCCATCGACACAGAAGATTTCTCTTTCTTTGCCACTGGACTATTAAAGAATGTATAAGAAAGTGTCACCGTATTTATGCGTTTCGGTAAATTTTTATCGACGATAAACACTACAGGCATTTCCTTTTCTTCACCCGACTTTAATTCTTGCTGCGTAAAACAAAAACATTCTGTCTTTGTAAAATATTTTGCAGCCTGTCCAGGCGATACACTAGGAACGGCATTTCCAGTAATTGAACTGGATGATACGTTCTTAGCGACATAATTGATTCGACTTGGTTCTCCCGGGCGTACTTTCATTTTTGAAATAGCCGGCCTGAATTTCCACGGCATGTTGTCATTGAGATTACCAATGAACTCAACCGTTACCCAGCGATTATTATCAATATCTGCCGCTTTAACGACAGCAGCTTGATCACTGGTTTTTCCATTCAAACCGGTTATGTCACAAAAAATGTTATACAGGGGAACCAATGCATAACCAAAACCGAACATAAAGACGGTTGCCAGCAGTAGTTTTTTAACCACTTTGCTATTTTCGTTTTTTTGTTGGTTCTGGTCAGTCATTGTCGTTTCCTTATTTCACTTCCGGAGCTTGAGTGAAGCTATGGAAAGGTGCTGGAGATGGCAATTGCTCAAACTCAAGACCTTCCGCGCCTTCCCAAACCTGGTCAGTTGCTTTCTCACCACCGCGGATACACTTGATCACGATGTAAAGGAATAACAGCTGAATACCACCGAATACAAATGCACCGATTGACGCCATCTGGTTAAAGTCAGTGAACTGCAATGCGTAATCAGGAATACGACGAGGCATGCCCGCCAGACCTAAGAAATGCATTGGGAAGAACAGGACATTAACCGACACCAGTGAAATCCAGAAATGGACTTTACCCAGTGTTTCGTCATACATGTTACCGGTCCATTTAGGCAGCCAGTAATACGCACCTGCGAAGATCGCAAACAATGCACCGGTAACCAGAACGTAATGGAAGTGAGCCACGATGAAGTAAGTATCGTGATACTGGAAATCCACTGGCGTGATTGACATCATCAGACCTGAGAAACCACCGATGGTGAACAGGATAATGAAAGCAACCGAGAACAACATAGGTGTTTCGAAAGTGAGCGAACCTTTCCACATAGTTGCCGTCCAGTTAAAGACCTTAACACCCGTTGGTACTGCGATCAGCATGGTTGCCAGCATGAAGAACAGTTCGCCTGCCAATGGCATGCCGACTGTGTACATGTGATGCGCCCAGACGATGAATGACAAAATCGCAATCGATGCGGTTGCATACACCATTGAGCTGTAACCAAACAGTTTCTTACGTGCAAACGTAGGAATGATCTGCGAGATGATACCAAATGAAGGCAAGATCATGATGTAAACTTCCGGATGACCGAAGAACCAGAATACATGCTGGAACATAACCGGATCACCACCACCTGCGGCTTCGAAGAACGAAGTACCGAAGTTACGGTCAGTTAACATCATTGTTACCACACCTGCAAGCACCGGCATAACCGCGATCAATAAGAAAGCGGTGATTAACCATGTCCAGACAAAGATAGGCATCTTCATTAATGTCATGCCAGGCGCACGCATATTCAGGATGGTTACGATAACGTTGATCGAACCCATAATGGATGAGATACCCATTAAGTGAACACCAAAGATAAAGTAGTCCGTCGATGCCGGCCCGTATGTGGTTGATAGCGGTGCGTAGAAAGTCCAGCCGAAGTTCGGCGCAGAACCTTCCATAAACAGCGTGCTAAGCAACGTACCAAAAGCAAAGGGAAGTATCCAGAAGCTCATGTTGTTCATACGTGGCAATGCCATATCCGGTGCACCAATCATCATTGGCACTAACCAGTTCGCAAAACCAACAAAGGCTGGCATGATCACACCAAATACCATGATCAGACCGTGCAAGGTAGTCATTTGATTAAAGAAATCCGGATCTACCAGCTGCATACCAGGCTGATATAACTCGGCGCGTATTATCATGGCCATACCACCACCGATGAACAGCATAATAAAGCTGAACCATAGGTACATCGTTCCGATGTCTTTGTGGTTGGTGCTGAATAACCAGCGGCCTAAGCCCGTAGGCTTATGATCGTGATGATCATCACTCATTTGAGCATCCCCCAATTATTTTCTAGCCGCTTTTACATCGGCAGGTTGAACGGCATCACCAGTATTGTTACCCCAAGCATTTCGCTCGTAAGTAATTACTGCTGCAAGATCGGCATCAGACATCTGAGCACCATAAGCAGCCATGGCAGGATTTACTTTACTACCATTGATAACGATATCTAAGTGAGCAGCAACAGGCCCTGTTGCAATAGCACTAGCTTTAAGTGCCGGGAAACCTGCAGCAGGTATACCCTGACCTTCTGCCATATGACAAGCGGCACAAGAGGCATTGTAGATATCCTTACCTTTTGCCATTAACTCATCCATTGTCCAGGTTTTGCTGTCACCAGCTGCGGCCGCTGCGGCAACACCTTTTTTCTCAGCAACCCAGGCCGCGTAATCAGCCTCTGATTTAACCTCAACAACAATCGGCATAAAGCCGTGGTCTTTACCACAAAGCTCGGCACACTGGCCGCGATAGACACCTTCTTTCGGTACAATCGTCCATGCTTCGTTGATGTAACCTGGAATCGCATCTTTCTTAACCGCAAAATCAGGCACCCACCAGGAGTGGATAACATCATTTGACGTCATCAGAAAACGAACCTTTTTATTTGCAGGAATAACCATACGGTTATCCACGTCTAACAGATAATTAATACCTTCCCGGTCTTTTGGATTATCTGAATTGACCGCGTCTTTGCTGCTTTGAGCCAGATTACTGAAGTAATTAAAACCTTCATGCATGTAATCGTAGTTCCACTTCCATTGATAACCTGTGATCTTAATCGTCACTTCTGCATCATCAGCTGGCGATTCCATTTTAATTAATGTCTTGGCAGCTGGAATAGCCATACCAATCAATATCAAAAACGGAATAACAGTCCATAAGACTTCAACAGTCATGTTATCGTGGAAGTTCGCCGCAACGGCGCCCTTAGATTTTCTATGTTTGAATATAGATATAAATATTACACCGAAGACACCGGCACCGATGATTACACAGATCCACAATATTAATGTGTGGAGCTCGTAAACCTCTTGACTGATTGCAGTCACACCAGGTGTCAGGTCCATTTGCGCTGCCGCAAACAGTTCGGTACTAACGAACATTAGGCTTATCGCCTTAATTGTACGGAGTAGTACTGACATGCCATCCCCCATTTATTATTAACATTTTTTATACTTAAAGGGATCCAACGCATAATCAGCACAAATACCATACCTTTTATGCAGTATTTCAAACTTTAAGCCATCGCAGAATAATAGATTTTTAGCGCGCTGCCTACAAAGATCATGAAAACGGCAATAAAAAGTATTTTATCATCCCATATAAAATATTATAAATGCCTTACAGTGGCTAAGAGGCTTATAGAATAGGGGTTGAAAGATAAGTATAGAATAATAGAATAATAGAATAATAAATGAAATTAACAATATAACTATTTAATAAAGGCATCTATTGGCATTAGTTAATTTGCTAAAACTAATGTTAACAAACAATTATTTGATTAAATATGCGCTAGATCAATTTTAACTTTACAACTGCCGACGACAGCAGCGCTTGTATTTTTTACCGCTGCCACACGGGCACTCCGCATTAAGAGCGAGCTCTTTCGGTTCATGCCGATATAACTCTCCCTCTTTATAAAACCAGTGCCCCTGGTTTTGTACAAAGTGGCTGTTTTCATGCAAACAAAAAAGCCTGTCATGTTCAATAAAATACGCTTTAAATTCTACCCAGCCTTCGCTATCAGACTTCATGCCTGCTCGGGTCGACACTATGTCAAGCCCGCACCAATTGACCACCTTTAGGTCAGCTGCTGATTCAACACCGTCTCCATCCAGCCATGTTCTGTTTAGAAACTCAGTCATTCCCAGCACATAAGCACTATAGCGAGCGCGCATTAAACTTTCAGCCGTATCAGCCCGCTCATGCACAAGATGACGCAGCTGGCAGCACACTTCAAACAACTCACCCGAACCACAATAACAACTCATAACACCTGCTAATAACCTTATTCTTTACAAGGTATATGAGTCTCTATACAATCAGACTCATTCAATTTAGATACAACTATAACAATATAAGCCTAATGAGACAGATTCTTGCTCGCCTGAAACGTTTTTTCTTTATTTCATTATTGCTGGTGACAACGACATTATCAGCTCAAAATAAAGACCAGGAGTTACGCATCGGTGTGCGCGCCATTAACGGTATTGAAAAAGCGAACCATCAGTGGGCTGCAACTGCCGCCGCCTTAAGCCAAAAAATTCCTGGTTATCATTTCTCACTAGTTCCTATTATCGATTTCGCAAAAATGCGGCGCAGCGTAAAAAATAAAAACATTGACTTTGTACTGACCTCCCCTCTGGCTTATGCCGACCTTAATAAACGCTACGGCGCAACCCGCATTTTAACCCTCAACAAAAAACAAGCCGATGGTTTAGCCTCGAGCTTTTACTCCAGCGTTATTTTCACCCATTCTGACAATGCCGATATCAATACTCTGAGTGATATAAAAGACAAAAGCATCATGGGCGTTCACCCCGAAGCGTTTGGCGGCTGGAAAATGGTCTATAGGGAATTATTATTTCATGGCATCGACCCTTATGAAGACAGCAGCGATGTTAAATTCAGCGATGACAATTCCCACCAGTCTGTTATCAATGCCGTTCTCAACAAAACAGTCGATATTGGTGTCGTCAGAAGCAGCATCATCGAGCAGTTAATTGCAGAAAACAATCTGGCCCCCAATAAGCTTAAAATTATAAATCAACAGCAAGATAAGCTTTCCAGTATTCATAGCACAAGGCTTTACCCGGAATGGCCGTTTTCTGTACTTGGTCATGTTGACAGCATACTGTCTAACAAAGTTTTTCATGCCCTGCTTGAGATAGAAGCGGATTCAAAGGCAGCCATTGACGGCAGGTATATTAACTGGCAGGCACCACTTGATTACAGTGAAGTCAATCAATTGATTGCTGATATCAAATACCGTCACATCACGCTTAGCAATCTATGGCATGAAGAAACAGAGTTAATTTTTCTTTGCATCGGTTTTTTGATTGCCATTCTCGTTTATACACTTTATTTGTTTTCCATTAACCGCAAGCTCGCCAACTCAAAAACAGCACTTTACCAGCACCAGCAACAGCTGGAAGAACTGGTTGAAGAAAGAACCAGCAAATTACATTATGAAATCCAGCAGCACAAACAAACCGAACAGCAGCTGGCGCGCGCGAAGCTTATTGCTGAGCATGCTAACAATGCAAAATCTGAATTTCTGTCACAAATGAGCCATGAAATCCGCACACCCTTAAACGCCATATTGGGCTACAGCCAGCTAGTCAGACTCGAGGCCCACAACAACCCTGAAATCCTTGACAGCACCGGCGAAATTTTAACCGCTGGCAAACACCTGTTATCACTGGTTAATGAAATCCTTGATTTGTCTCAAATCGAATCAGGAAAAGATGTAAGCACTATGGAAGTCCTGAACTGGAATGAGATATTAATCGACTGCATAGGCTTAGTTAAACCCATTGCCAACCAGCACAGTGTCACTATCAGGCATCTGTCCTCTGGCCAATGCCCTGTCATGGCTGACAGACAGCGCCTGAAACAAATTTGCATAAACTTAATCAGTAACGCAATCAAATACAACAAACCAAAGGGACTGATAACCATCGATCTGCGGCTTATAAATCAATGCGAGTACCAGCTCAGCATTAAAGATACCGGCATTGGCATAAAAGACGAACTAAAAGATACAATTTTCGCTCCTTTTTCACGCGCACTTGCTAACCCCGGAAAAATTGAAGGCAGCGGCATAGGCCTGACAATTACCAAAAAGCTGGTTGAAAAAATGCAGGGACAAATAAGGTTTGAAAGTGAATACGGATTCGGCAGTACGTTTTTTGTTACGCTGCCAGCTCATCACGAACAAAAAAAAACGCTAACAATCTAGCAGCGATCAAAATACATCTGTAGAAACTCACTAAATGATTGCTGATCCGCCGCTTCAATCGCCTGCTGTTTTAACAATGACTCTTTAGCTAAGCCCTGAAAATGCGACTGCCGCTCTTTGATAACCGGCAGGTTATTGAAATACTGATGATGTTTATCCGACATGCGTTTGGAAAAATGGAAAAAACCTTCATCATTATCTTTCATCGAATTCAAAATCATTGCCGACGGTGTTTTATCAGCATGCTCTATTAATTCAAGCTGCTTTTCGCAGGCATTTTTGTAAGGGCTGCCTGTATGGCTCTGGTCCAGCACATCTGCCAGCGGCATTAACTGATCAAGAATTTCAGCTGCCCATTGTTTCAGTTCTTGCTTGCCTTTTAGTGTATCCAGCATCAAGCCAGGCTCACGCCCCCTGTGCGCCGTGAGTAATAAATTAGCATCAATCATTTTGCGTTCAGCACTGCCGAAAGCCGGGCTCTGCTGCAAACAACAAAAAATGATAAACACCTGAATAAAACGAAGCTGGTCTTCATTAACGCCTAACGGGTCGAACGGACTGATATCCACCGAGCGCAGTTCTATATACCTCACCCCGCGGTCGCGCAAGGCATTCACCGGCTTTTCCAGCCCCTGTAATATTTGTTTGGGACGGACACTGCTGTAATACTCATTTTCAATCTGCAGGATGTTGGCATTAAGCTGCTGGTAGACGCCGTCCTTTACAATACCGATGTCCTCGTAACCAGCATAAGGCGTTTCGATCGCACACCTTAGCGCCTCTATATATTCCTGCAGACTATTGTAATTGGCCGTTATGCCAACTTCGCTTTCGCGCGAATTCCGATACCCAATTTCACCCAGCCGTAACGAGGTTGCGTAGGGTTCATAAAATGAGTTTTCATTAAATTCTTGCAAATTAGTTTGCTGGCCATTAAGAAATGATTTGCATATGGCAGGCGAGGCACCAAAAAGATAGGAAATTAACCAGCCATAACGTTGCAGGTTACGCAGCACATCAAAATAACGCGCAGAAATAAAATCCTGTGCGTTACCGGTATCGGACTCTAACTGCTGATAATGTGACCAGAACTCATCTTTGAATGAATAATTGTAATGCACGCCTGCAATCACCTGCATGACCCGGCCATAACGGTGACCCAGCCCTCGCCGATAAACTGTTTTCATCTGCCCCAGATTTGAATTACCGTATTTCGCCAGTGGAATACTGGTCTCTCCGGCCACCACGCAAGGCATACTGGCCGACCACAACAACTCGTCTTCAAGCTGGCTATAGACAAACTGCTGGGTATCACGCAAGAAATCCATCGACTCCAGTACGTCTTTGAAAGGCGGCGTAATAAACTCGAGTAATGCTTCTGAATAATCGGTGGTAATACTGGGGTGAGTCAAAGCAGAACCCAGCGCAACAGGGTGCGGCTTTTGTGACAGTGTACCGGCTGAGGAAACCCGCAGGCTCTCTTTCTCTAGCCCGATACCGCCACACTGAAAGATATCAGCCGAGGCGGTCGAATTAAAAGCCTTTAAACGTTGATGAAATTTTGAATACAAACTCAATGCCGGTAGCTGGTTATCAAGCAAAAACAGCTGCCTAGCTTACACCATGAGAATAAAAAAGACAGAGCTAATTCATTATATTAGTCACTTCGACAGTCGCTTTAACTGCTGCACAAATCCTGCTCATCATTAGCCATGACAGGCATTAAAAACAGCCCGCTGATCATTGCATAAAGCCTTGTATTTATCTCCAAGCTTCAAATAGATACTATGCTAGTAGCGCCGGTTATTTTTCATATAATGGGAATAAAATCAGGCATTCGATGTCATAGTTAACAACCACATAACAACACAGTCATCATGAAATTATTGTTCATCACCTGTTTATTGCTCACCCAGTTGAATGCAGCCGCTGCCAGCAAAGGCCCAGCCAACCGGCTTATTAATGAATCCAGCCCCTACTTGCTGCAACATGCCTATAACCCGGTAGACTGGTACCCCTGGGGAGAGCAAGCCTTTAACAAGGCCCGCAAAGAAGATAAGCCACTGTTCATTTCAATTGGCTACTCGACTTGCCACTGGTGCCATGTCATGGCACACGAGTCCTTTGAAAATGAAAACATCGCCAAAATTCTCAATCAGCACTTCATCAGCATTAAAGTCGACCGGGAAGAACGACCGGATATTGACCGCATCTACATCACAGCGGCGGAAATATTAGCCGGCTATGGCGGCTGGCCAACCACTATCATTGCCAATAGCCAGCTGAAGCCATTCTTTGCCGCGACTTACTTGCCGCCAGTTAGCAAAGACGGGCATAAAGGTCTTGAAGAAATTTTAAACAGTGTGGTGACACTCTGGAGTGATGACAGATCAAAGGTCAATAACGTCGCCGATGAGGTGACCGATATCATTCGCTCACATTTACAAAACAAGCACACCAAAGGCCAGCTTAAATTCTCCAGCATCGAAAACGCTTTCCGGCATTTCACCGACAGTTTCGACAAAGAATACGGCGGTTTTGGTCATGCTCCCAAGTTTCCACGCAGCGCTATTTTTGATTTTTTGTTGCAATACAGCATCAGCCAGCCCGCCAGCCGTTCGCATGAAATGGTCAGCCGCACTCTCGATCATATCTTACGTGCCGGCCTTTATGATCAGGTTGGCGGCGGTTTTCATCGCTATTCTGTCGACGAACAATGGCGAGTCCCTCATTTTGAAAAAATGCTGTACGACCAGGGCCTCATGATTAATACCTTGCTTGACGCACAAAAACCCGCCGATCCTGACAAATATCACCGCCCCATCCAGCAAAGCCTTGATTTTGTACTCAATCAAATGCGCCACCCCGAGGGAGGCTTTTATTCTGCTTATGATGCTGACAGTACGCGGCCCGACAAACCATCTGAACACGGGGAAGGCGCCTATTACGTCTGGAAAAAGTCTGAACTTGAGCTACTTTTAAACCCGGCTGAACAAAAACTGTTTAATTCACACTTCAATATACTGAAAAACGGCAACGTTGAAAGCGACCCTGAAATGCAGTTCACCGGGCTAAATATCTTACACGCAGAACACTCCCTGCAGCAGACTGCCAAAAGCCTCACACTGAAACTGGTCACTGCCGAAAAACGTTTACAATCGGGCTTAAGCAAACTGCAGCAGCAACGATTAAAACGGCCTGCACCTCACCTTGATGACAAAATCATCACCGCCTGGAACGCGCTGCTAATCAAAGCCCTGGCAAAAGCATCGGCACAGCTCCAGATTCCAAAATACCGCGTAGCCGCGGAAAACGCGGCGCGTTTTATCTACCAGAATCTCTACAACCCGAAAAGCAAACAACTTTATCGCAGCTACCGTAACGGCAAACGCTCCGGTGAAGCCTACCTTGATGATTACGCCTACTTAAGCAATGCCTTAATCAGCCTTTACCAAAGCACCAGGGACAGGCAGTGGCTTATCTGGGCCAATGAGCTCACCCGGCAACAAATAAACATATTTTACGACCCCGTCAATCACGGCTTTTTTGATACTAGCGCCACTGATAAAAACATCCTGGTTCGCTCAAAAGAAATCTACGACAGCTCGCTACCTTCAGCCAATAGCATCAGCATCGAGAATTTATTTCAGTTATCCCGATTAATGACATACCCCAAATGGAAACAGCTAGCCATACAAAGCCTGCATTCATTCCATCACAAACTTAACGAAGACCCGGAAAACTACCCACAGATGCTCAAAAGCTATTTAATGCTTAATCAATAATCATTTCAGTGGCTTACGATAGGCTTTCACCGCCTTTAACAGCTGGTCAAAACGCGCCTGCTCATACTGGCCCATGGCCAGCAAACGCTGATTTAAATCCGCAGTCATTACCTTCAGTGACTGAACTTCAGCCAATACTTTAGATTGCTCATAAGACATATAATGCGTTAATGCATCACGTATTATCTGGCTACGGCTGGCGCCCGTTTTGACCGCTTCTTTTGTGATAAAGTCAGCCATTTCATGGCTCACTTTGGCCCTTTCTAAAACACCTAAATGACCTTTGGTCTTCTTTTCTATCATCTGTAAAAATACTCCATAAGATCAATAAGTTAGTAATACAGAGCCACTACTAAAAGAGATTTAAAACAACACGTTATATAGCAATGGTGGCCATAAACAAAGATTATTTCTATAAATTTAAAAAAATACCACTAAATCATAGACTTGAATTCTGATTAAAGTACTTGATATCACAAATACTTTAAACATAAATTACCACTCATAATAATTAAGTTGTGATTTTTCTTTTAACTGTTAGATTTGTTGCACGTTTACACGGCCGCAAACAGGATTTTTTAGCGTCAATATGAAAGTGGTAAAAAACAGATTTGAGCAGCTGATAAAAGCCAGGGCCATAAAAACCAAGGCCTCACATCAGATAGCCATCAGCCTTGAGGCTTTTGACAAGCTTGCCGAATGGGCTATCACCGAAGGTATTTACGATAAACAGATGTTTTTCGTGCGCGTCAGTGAATGGTTAAGCAAGCATAAACTGCCGCGAACGACTAAAAAACGACTTAACATTGATGATGCTCGCCAGTTCAGGGATATTGATGATTTATTAAAAGATATCCATCAGCATCAGATTGATAAATCCCAGAAAGTTGCCATGTTAAAGCTGAATGACGACGCATATCAGGTTATCATACGCTGGGCCGTACAGCAGGGAGCCACCGGCAACAACCAGATGTCTGTTTTATTTAGCGACAGCATTATGAAAGCCACCCTGCCCGGACAAAGAGGTCAGGACAAAGCGGCCGTTAAAAGTCTTCGCATCAAACAGACTAACAACAAAGCGTCCTCTGGTGTTTTGCAATTAGTTGATATTTAAAGAATTTAATCTGTTTTGTAATTCCTCAAAACAGAACTGTTACTCTCTAATAGGAGATATAGAATATGTGGTACAACGGTCTTTTAGATTTTTCAGTCTGGCAAATAGTCGGTATGACTTTGCTTTTTACTCACATTACTATCGTCAGCGTTACCGTTTACCTGCATCGCTACTCAGCCCACCGCGGCCTGGAATTAGGCCCCATCCTCAGACACTTCTTCCGTTTATGGCTCTGGCTGACAACCGGTATGGCAACTAAAGGCTGGACCGCCCTGCATCGTAAACACCATGCTAAATGCGAGACAAAAGAAGACCCCCACAGCCCCGTTATACTGGGCATCGGTAAAGTATTAAAAGAAGGTGCAGAGCTTTATCGCGCTGGCCTGACGGATGAAACACTGGAAAAATACGGTAAAGGTACGCCCGAAGACTGGCTGGAACGTAAAGTTTATCGGCCCCATGGTCGCACCGGTATCATGATCTTTTTAGCCATTGATGTATTGTTGTTTGGTACTGCCGGCATCACGGTCTGGGCCGTTCAAATGGCATGGATTCCATTATTTGCTGCCGGCGTGATTAATGGCATTGGTCACTACTGGGGCTACCGCAACTACGAATGCGCCGATGCATCAACCAATATTGTGCCCTGGGGCATCCTCATCGGTGGTGAAGAACTGCATAATAATCACCATACTTTTCCCAGCTCATCAAAACTTTCCAGCAAATGGTATGAATTTGATATCGGCTGGATGTATATCAATATCTTTAAACTGCTGGGCTTATTAAAAATAAAGCGTGTTGCTCCTAAGGCGCAAACGGATACCAGCAAAAGCATTATCGATACCGACACCTTAGCGGCGATATTCGATAACCGTTTCCAGATTATGGCCACTTATGCAAAGAAAGTGGTAATGCCTCTGGTTGATCAGGAAGCGGCTCAGGCAGATGCGCATAACAAGCCCCTGTTCACAAAAGCCGCCAAGATTCTTTCACGCGAAGAATCACTGATCACTGAACAAGACCGCAAACGCATTCAGGAAATCATAGAACAAAATGCGGTACTAAAGACAATTTACGAAAAACGTAAAGAACTACAAAGTGTATGGCAAACGCAAGTCAGCAATAACGAAGAGCTGGTAAAGGCCCTGAAAGACTGGGTTGTAAAAGCAGAAGCAACGGGCATACAGTCACTGAAAGAGTTTGCTGACAGCCTGTCGCATTACACAATGCAGCCCAAGACCGCTTGATTTAGCAGCTTGCATGCATAAAAAAAGGAGCCAAATGGCTCCTTTTTTTATGCATGCAAGACTCTGGCTATGAGGCTAATGAGCAACTAACGCTGCTTCGAGTTCTGCAAACGTTCTGGCCCTGATATCCAGCACCAGCGACTCACCCAGTCGACGTGATATTTCTGTGGCAGAAAATAAACCACGCACCGTATCGCGCTCAACCACAAGCACATGCTGGCGCCCTACCGCATGAAACGTAGTCACAATGTCACCGATCGAAGCCCGCACCACCTCAGGATAACTGATCACTTCGATACCTTCTTTATCAGTCATAATTTCCTGCACCATTATCGCATCACGCCTGCCGCTGTGTTCACGCAGGTAATTCAACGGCCGCTCGCCTAAAATATCGGTCGATGTGATCAGGCCGACGAGCTCATTGTCAGCATTTGTTACAAACAAAAGCCTGACCGCACATAAAATCATCTTTTTTTCCGCTTCCACAATGGATGCAGCGGGACTGATAGTATATGCTGCGGCATGCTGCAAATCGGTCATCACCTCTGTCGCAGGTGAATGTTTTGAAACGCCGGCGCCATCTGCATCCGGCTTTAAAACAACGCCGTGCTGCAACTTTGAATGCTTTAGTGACGTGAAGTGATTTAACATAAGCGGACTCCTTGTTATGCAGTTATGTAAGCCTACTTCTGACTATAAACATGCCACCATCCGTTTGCCAAACAGTTTTACTTATAAAGCACAATCACCTTAGCCTATGACTAACCACTGATTTACAATAAAACCATCAGGTTTTTGATTCAAATCACTTGATAATCAAGCCATTACACTACAATGCTGAAATGGGTATATATCAGAACATGCTTCGCTCACGCATTCATTTCACAGGCATCAGTAGATGAATACCCTGACCAAAGGTATCAGCATGTTTTTGCTGTCAGTCTTAATCATGGCATTGTTAATCACAACCGCCCTGGCTTTCATGCTCGGTTTTACTCACCCGCTGCCATGGGTCTTAATTGCAATTCTGATCATCATTCCTTACCTGCACGAAAAAATGCTTAACAGGCAGCGGATAAAATGGCAGGATGATATGTCAATCGGTTTACAGCTTATCGATGAGGACCACAAAATATTAATTAACCTCATTAATGAATTGCAAACAGCCACTCAATACAAGGTCGATAACACTAAGATCGATGCCATTATGCAGCGATTAATCAGTTACACAAAATACCATTTTGATCGTGAAGAATTTCTGATGCGAAATAACAATTACCCTGATTATAGAAATCATAAAAAACTTCATGAACAGATGATAGAGAAAATGGCTGCCTGCATGGATAAATATAAAAATGACCCGGAACATACCATTGACGACACCCTCAATTTTTTAAAACCCTGGTTAATCAATCACATAAAAGGCAACGACCGCGAATATATCCCTTATTTGAAAAATATGGATCTAAGTGGCCACGAACACAAAATATGAACCTGCAGACAGCTAATAAAAACTCAGCGCAATGATCCGGTTTTACAGGCACCTACTAGCAAGAAAACTGATCTTCGGCACAACACTTGGTGCCGCTGTTTTTTTTATGGTTTCAGGCGTTGTTTACTGGGGCGCATTTAATACCGCAATGGAAGCCACAAACAATCTGGAATTCTGCATCAGCTGTCATGAGATGAAAGATAACGTCTATATCGAGTATCAAAAAAGCACACACTATAAAAACCGCTCCGGTGTCAGAGCCGTTTGCTCTGATTGTCACGTGCCCGATGAATGGCAACACAAAGTGGTGCGTAAAATACGCGCGACAAATGAACTATTTCACACCATTATCGGTAGCATTAATACAAAAGAAAGGTTTTCAGCCAAACGCGAAGAACTTGCAAGAAGCGTCTGGGCCAGCATGAAAAGCAATGACTCACACGAATGCAGAAACTGTCACAACTTTGACGCCATGGACTCAAAGTCTCAGATCAATCGTAGCTCACTTGTTCACAGCTCTGCACAGGAAAGAAAAATGACCTGTATCGATTGTCACAAAGGAATTGCACATCAACTTCCAGAAGGTATTGAGAGCTATATTGGCGGCAGTGACGAAGACCATGTGTACTACAAAGACAAAGCACTTAAGTGCTACCAGTGTCATGAAAACATGCCTAATCGTGAGCAAGAAGACTGGGGGTTCTGAGCGCTTTCAACAATACATTCAGGCCTGCATTAATCTGACAAAACAGTTGTTTTGTTGAAGACTTAAAGACGTCACAGCTGACAGACTCGTGCTGTATTTCGATAATATCTAACACCAAAACCTTATCAATGCAGCCTGATCCTTTCGTCTATGCGCTCACAGCTTATCCATACTCAACAAAGTAAATGGCTACGCCTAAGCCTATTACCACCACTTCAACCAAACTAATCCATAACAGCATATAAGTAATTCGCCGTGCTGCAGGCTTCATTGGCTGCCATACTTTTTTCATGTACCAGCGCCAGGGTGCAAACCACGACCAGCGTTTCCAGCGTTGCAGATACATCTGAATATCTTCGGCCCACTTGGTCAGACTTTTATCCACTTCATGCAGACGGCTTTGTCGCTCGTCCTCATCCAGTGCCTCATAGTCTTCTATTATCGTGACTTTAGAGCCTTCATCTGCCACCTCTATTTTAAATGTCGTGCTGGATTTCAGGCCCTCGTTGTAACTGATCTTAACACCATCATGCAAAGGCATTACTTGTAGTGTATTGTTAATATTAACTGGCGGATCATTACTCAGGTTACGTGCTGATAGTTGATAACAATTGTCACCACAACGTTGCCAGTTCTCAAATTCAAGATACGGGTTAATGCGAAACAAACGGTTTATGTCCTGACAGAAATCAATCAGTAATTGGGTTTCCATCGCGGATTTAAATGATACCCAGGCAGCATCCTTACTATCTGTTGGCGCGGCCACTTCATTCATCAGGATACGGCACTATTAATAAAGGTGAGCTTATTGTTTCAGCCAGTGGCCCGGTTGTCATGCGCGAACGCAATCCTGCTACACCTTTGGGTCTCGGCGATCCCATTATCACCATGTCGTAATGTGCTTCTTTACAGGCATTTGCCAAACACTTATCCGGTTTGCCAAGAATAACTTCACAATGATAATGAATGCCTTTTTCCTCGGCCTGCTGACGCACCCGTGAAATATGCGTATCAATCTCTTTGCCAAGCTCGGATTCAATATAGCGACCATAACGATCCCGCGTAGAACCATTGTTGAGCCAGTCATCGCCCATCATGTCTTTCCAGAGATCAGGAACAACCAGCAAATGCTTTATTGTTGCCTCGGTTTCACACATTGCAATCGCAGCCCGTTCTGCCGCCTGTGCGCCATCTGTGCCATGACTTGAAAGTAAAACATTTTTAGAACTGATCATAAAACACCATCTTATCAATAGCCGGCGCGATTTTTACACGCCGGCCAGGTTAACAAGGACAATTACTCAATAAGCGAGATACACGCCAAAAGCAATTACCAGCGCCAGTAACAGCGCCATAAAGTCTTCTCTTCGGTCACTTCCAAAAATAGACAACGCTGAACCGCGGTCAAACTTCTTTTCTTCACTCATGATCTATCTCCTAAATAGTTTCCGATACCAGCATCATAACCACTATCAGTGACAATACTGCTTTCAGTGAACCCACAACAGCTCCGATGATAGCCGGCTGACCACCCGCCTGTTTCATTGATGAAAGCGTGATCTGCATACCCAGGCCAACTAAACCAAAAGCAAATAGCCAGGTAATCCATTCACGGAACGCTTTGATTTTCTTCGCAGTATGACGCACGGCTTTATGTGCGCCTTTGAGTATTTTATTGGCATCACTGGACAGCACTTTCGCGTTGATTAAGCCACGCAGTGCGTCATCATCTTCAATACTCATTACCTTGCCGTTGTCTATCAGGCGCTGCAATGCATCCTTACGATCCTGACGCTGTACCTGAGCCATTCCAGCACTCAACACACTGCGTTGATCGGATTTTAGGACTTTACTTTCTTTAAATCCTGATTCAGTCGTATTGCCAAAATATTTACCTTTGTAGTGATTTGCTGGCGCAAAAACACCGGTTGATGACAATGCAAATAACAGGATAAAGCCGATAACAAAGACTGGGAATTTTTCAAATATTACCCGTCCAACATTAACCGTCTCGGTCACGCTTTCTTCACGTTTCACATACCAGACCGCCAGCCAGATAACGATGATCGGTAACACCAGCACTCGTGTGATATTAAATATCTCCGCCACTTTTAACGTTTCGATACCATCAGGCTGGAACGCCAGTGCGGCACCAGCAACCTGTGCTGAGTTCAAAATACCCGTGCCTGCCCAGGCACCGAACTGAACATGCGACATGCCGAGCAGGTTACCAACGATCGGGAAGATGAACATACAACCAACACCCCATAACAATATGGTGCCGATCGTATAAGCAATCTCAACAGATTTTGCCTGCACAACGGGAGCTGCTGCAACGGTCGCAGACACACCGCAAACACCCATGCCGGCTGATAAAACGCCGCCCATAGAGTTAGGAATCTTCATTCTCGCTCCCATCCACAATACAATACCAACCGAACCGAGCACAAAGAAGCCAATCATAATAATTGAAAGGCCACCCAGATTTTTCAGCTCCGCTGCACTGTAAAGTGTTCCCAGCAAAATAACACCCGTTTTCAAACCAAGACGTGACAGCCTGACACCATTTTCGGCCCACTCTGGAACGCGGAAAACATTGACGATGACGATACCGGCAACAATACCGATGACAACGTAATTTAATCCGAGTAGTTTGTGTATGTATTTACCCGTGTCCCCGACTTTTCCCATCATTGTACTGATGACAGCAATTTCAGGGGCAATAAACCAGCGCACCAGCATTGCAATAATCAGAATGAACATACCGCCTGCTATTGCAGATGAATAATAATCCAACTGACCCTCTTTATGAGCTCCAAAAAGTACCCATAGACCTCCCAGCGCTGCGATAATTCCGAAGTACAACGGCATGCTTGTCAGCTCCGTAAAATACTTATATTTTTTTCCTCCCAGATGTTCTATATAACCAGACAACGCACCAGAATCAGCCATGAACCAGATTGCGAGCATGATGACTCCGATAATGAGTAGTGCCGGTGATTTCTTGGTGTAAACCATGACGTCTCCTCCTTTCGGATACTTCATTTATTGTTTTATATGTTTAATTAAGCCTGTCTTGTTGCAAGACAAACAAACTGCCAGCCAATTAATCATAAGATTAATTTTATTAATTTGCCTCCTGCATTGAGACACATTTCAGATAAAATAACAAACAGCAAATTATTTAATTATAAATAGTTAATATTGCAACTTTTGTTGCAATCGCCCTACAGCAAGCCTTCACTTAAATTTTAGAAAATATCTAACAAAATAAAATTTAAATCTAATTGACTTACTTCAAATCAAAAATATAAATCGAGAAAAAGATTTTTATATAAACAGTCAGAAAATTTAACACTCTTCACGATTGCGCTGTTTTTTTTCACACAATGAATTCAGACATCGCGAATATTATGTGCCTTAAATCACACACCTGATCACAACTATCAATAAAGTTTTTTTATTCAGCACAGTTAAGCATGCAATCGAAACACGGCACTAGAAAAACAATAACCGCTATGGCTACATGCATTTCTGTTTTGATCTATTGAATTCAGCACAGACAAAATGTAACCGCAGCGATAACGTTAGTGATATTGTTAAAGGCTATCTTCGCGTAATTTTTTATATATGGACTGCACCAGAATGGCTTTTGGTTCGACGATGCAACTTTCCCTGCATAATGCACAACCAGTGCACAGGCTCTGATTGATTTCAGGCTTTTCCCTGTTCCAGTGCATTGCACCATCAACCGGACAAATGCGACAGGCTCCGCATTCGGGACCACTATAGGGCAAACAGGTTTCTTTGTTGATGACTATATTTGCAAGCTTGGGAAGATAGCGCTCTTTATATTGCTCACCCCGGGCGTTAGTTTCTGAAAGCTCATGCTTTTTCAACAACTGATCAGGCAGTTTCAAGGCATTAGCTTCACAGGCATTAACACAGGGCCAGCCTTCACATAGCTGACAGCCCTTAGTCAATAAATCCATCGCCGGTGTGGCGATAACTTTTGCACCGAGTTTTGCGCTCAGCGGAAATATAATGTCAAAAGTACATGCTTCAATACAGGCATCGCAGCGTGTACAAGCCAATAAAAAATCCAGCTCATCTAATGCGAAAGGAGGACGTATCCAGCGTACCGCCTCTTTTCTGGCCTTTTCGGCAGAATGTTCGGTAACCGCTTTTGCAACTTTGCCGGCACCGCGGGTAAAAAATGAACGACGATCCACAACGCCCCCTATAAAATCGATGGTACAACACAAAGTGCGCCAATACGCATCACCATTGGCTGCATTAACATCCAGAGATGAAAGCTATTAACCGCAAACACAAATAAAAGAACAGGCATCATAGTCACCACTGTCTTTGAATCTGCAAACAGTACTTTGCTGCGATGCTGCAGTACTTTTATTGCCACCCAGAAACCAAACATCATTAACAATGCCTGCAAGCTAAAGATAGTGTTTTCTGATAACAACATGCTGTTTTTTATGAACAGCTCATCGGCAACACCTGAATAACTGACATTGGTGCCCAATGGGTTTAACAATAACTGGCTGGCACCCACCGATTCACGAATCATGTGATTTAAGTTATGCGCCAGATGATAAGCAAAGGCCAGCGGCAAGGTTGCAAACACCAGACTGCTGAATATTTTTTTATAGCTGAGCTGCGATTTAGACAGACGACGTGTTAACTCAATCACCAGCGCATAGATTGCAACCGGTACCAGCACACTCAATATCAGACCGCTTGAAAAACTGACTAAGAGCTGGCCAGAGTCTCCTATTTTCTGGGCGAAACTGCGCAGCCCTTGTTCCCAGAATTCCATCATGGTAACACCATGAAAACTGGTCAGGGCTAGCATCACCAGCATAAACCAGGCTTCATCCCAGTGCGGTCGTGCACTCTCTATTGCCTCCTGGCTTGGCGCACGCAAACGCCAGGCAACATTATCACTCGGGCAACTTTGTACGCAGTTGCCACACGATGTGCAATAGGTATTTTGTGTTAAACGCCCCATCACCAGTTTCGTTGGGCAGGCATCGACGGTCTCGCTACCAGAAAAACATTCCAGTGTTTTACAGTCCACACAGATCTGCTTGTTAAGCGGTCGTAACTCCACCGGCGCAAGCTGCGAATAAAAGCCGATCGTGCGGCCTACCGGGCAGATATAATGGCAGAAGGCTTTATTTTTATATAAGGCCAGTGAAATAATCGCCAGCACCACCATCACTAATGACAACAAGGCCGTAGCGTAAGGACTAGTGGTGACACCATAACCCAGCTCTAGCCATGTCAGCCCGGCAAACATAATCAAAGCCGGCCAGACACTGCGCATCCACCGGGGAGGTGTTAATTCCAGGCTGTTATTCAAGCGCCAGTTGTTAAACCATAATCTTGGTTTAACATGCCAGGTTGCCAGTGCATCCCACGGGCAAATGGCGCACCAGGCAGATCCCAGAAAAAATATTGAGATAATCAACCCGGCCCACCAGATATTCCATGTTAACACCGTGGCGATATTTCTTTCCGGTACCGGCGTACCCATCAGTCCGGCATAAATCACCAGCAAAAAAAATGCGACCGTGATTAACTTTAAAATAAACAATGGCCATCTGGACTTAGTCAGATACTGTATAGCAGCTCCTATCAGCCATAGCTTTGCCAGAGTAACTGATGATTTTTTTATCAGTTTAAAGTCCGAGAAGTTAAACCTCAATATCACAGCAAGACTTAAAATCAGCATAAAACTAACAATAATATAAACCCATATGTCGGGTAACCCCGGATGCGTCATACTGTACTGTTCTCGCTATCATCATTCCCGGAGCCGCGTGTTACGCGTATTTTTTCGCGCATCAAACGGCGGCGCTGCACGACATTGACCGAAATCAGTATGAAGACAATAACTGCCAGCGCGATTAATACCGGCCCCATGCCAGAGGTTTCACCAACCTGTAACGGAAAATCGATGCTATAGGGCTCACCATCAGATTCAAAACTTGCTGTAATGATATAAGCGCCATTATCTTTAAACTCAAAACCCTGACGGTAGACACCGTCATCAATTAACTGACTGCCGAGAAACTCTTCATTTTTATCGCCAAAAAAAACATCGTTGCTGACTTTAAACGACATTTTTCCATCGTATGAGTCTCCGTTTTCAATCCGGGATGCGTAAACATTCACCCGGCCTCGCTCACCGGGTTTTGGAAAAGCAGGATAAACCATATAGGTTACAAAATATTTTCCAATTTGAGTCTCAACCTGCATACTTGGCGGCGTGTTTGAATCTTCATTCAGACTATATGCCGGACGACCGAGCACATGATGGGCCAGAGCCTGGGCGGAAATAAACACAGCCACGACAAGAAAAATTAATTTCAAATATTTATTATTTTTTGATATCACTGCTATTTTTCCTGCTTAATAATCTAATAAACGCGATGCGACATTATCGAGCCATGCTCTGGTTCTACAATAGCTATCGGTAAACTCGGGTGCGGACACACTTCAACACATAAGCCACAGCCAACACAACCTCGGTCAACAATCGTTGGCCGGTAAATATTCGCAAAATCGAACTTAATTGCTTTCTCTCCTAAAGGACAGATCGTTACACAAGCACCACAGACTCCCCTGTCAACCCAGGGGTAACAGGTCATCCTGTCAATTTGTGCCAGGCCCATCTTTATATCCTGTCTTTCTGTTTTAGTCAGCGCTTCTGTTGGGCAAACTTCCATGCATTTATCACACAATATACAAGCTTTAACCACGGGATCAATGAAAGGTGTATAGAGTTCATTACCACCTTGCCTGATATCAAACTGGATGCACTTTACTGGACAAATTTCACCACATAGCCCACACCCGATGCAGGCTTCCACAAATGCCTCGTCATCAGGCAAGGCTCCTGGCGGGCGCAAATGATTAGGATACTTGCTAGCGTAAGCGGGTGCCAGCAAACGCGCGACAGCATAAGGCAGAGAGGCCACCACTAATGCGGTCGCTGAAAAAAAGAATGCCTGGAGGAATGATCTTCTTTCCATCTTACTCTCCTGCATTACTGGCCCTCTGATATTGCTTACCTAAATGCCCGGCACCCTGAAATTCAACATCCTGAGTGGCAATAACAAATGTCATTGCATCAGTCGGACACACTGCAATACAGGCCGCACAGTTATTACATTCCTGACCAAAATCATCATGCAGAGGATCCAGGCCAAACTCACAAACCGCGTTGCATTTTGCACAGTCATTGCAGTTTTCAACAATGCGTTTAATGCGAAACAGTCTGAAACGCCCCAATAACGAATACAGCGCACCACCGGGACAAACATACCGGCAAAAACCACGCCGGGCGACTAATAAATCAAATAATAAAGTGATTACAAAGAAAACCAGACCCGCACCAAATCCACCCAACGCAATGCCAAAATAAAGTTCCCGGCCAATAATCGCTGGAGGATATATTACCGAAATCAAAACTGAACCACTGGCTGCAGACAATGCAAGCCCAACAGCCAGTACTAAATACTTCAATCTGCGGTCAAATTTCCGGTTACCTGATTTAAAACCAAAACGATGCAACCATAATGATAAAGTTGTATTTAATTCATATAACAATGTTGCAGGACAAATCCAGCCACAAAAAAAACGGCCAAATACTAAGCTTGCAACAACAGGAATCAGCGCTGTTATTATAAATGGCCAGTACAATGTTAAACCTGATGCTATTTGGCCTAACACCGACAATGGGTCAGAAATCTGAAACCCAAAAAAATTACCTGACCAGGTTGTACCTTTTATACTATCCAGATCATTAGCCGGATCACTGGTAAAAGGCGACGTCAGCATTTCCATTAAATCATATAAACTTTTTTCTCCCGGCTCTAACAGGTCATATGAAAATGATGCCACAAAAGTTTGATAGACATGAATAAATGGCAGCAAGATCAGCATTAGAAATACACTCAGCAAAACCAGCCAACGAATTTTATTTAGATGATACCAAAGAGCAAAGGGTTTTATTGTTTCAGCCATATCATGATACCGGGTTTAATATATGATCAGGGATAATTTTTATTGCTTGTGGTATCTGAATACAGGAACGCTCACATAAACCGCATCCAACACAGGCCTCAAGTACCACCGGCTGTTCCAGTAACTGTGTTTTTATCGCCACATCTGCCAGCGGGCAGGCCCGATAACAAACGCCACAGGTTTTTCCCTGATAGGATAAACATAAATTTTCATTCACCCGTGCCTTGCCCATTCTGACATGCCCCAGAATATCTTCCGCGTTTCTGTCGAGCTCTTTTATCGCATCGGTGGGACAGACATCGCCGCACTTCATACAGAGGATACAGGCCTTGGCCCTGGGCACTATATAGGGTGTATTCAGTGAGTCGATACCATTTTCCAAACCGAAGTATTCAATACATCGGTTTGGACACACTTCTCCGCACTGGCCACAACGAATACAGCGGCTTTCAAATTCCTTTTCTGAGAGTGAACCAGGCGGGCGTAAATAACGCTGATTGCTTTGCGCAGAAAATACCGCCTCAGCCAGAGCAGGCTTGAGAGCAGATGTTGCTACCGCACCAGCGATTAAATCTTTTAGAAAATTTCGTCTGTTCATTTTTCTCTTAAAAAACACTTAGAATGATTTCACCACAGCGCACACGCAGAGCACAGCGTGAAAACAGCAATAGGTAGTAATATTGATTTGCTCATTGTGCATAAATCAAAAACTTCGCACAATTAACATTAGTTTTTATAATGTCTTCGAACAACTCAAACAATAATGGCACACAGATACCCGCATGCCATTAGTTTTACCTGCAAATACTTTTTTATCACAAATCAAACAAGTATCTGTATTGCTCTGTACTTGTGTGTTCTGTGATGAAAAAAGCAAACGTTTACACTTAGACCTTCTCAATACGACAAGCTAGCTTCTTGAAATCCACCTGCCCTGACACCGGATCATAAGCCCGACTGGACGTTGCATTTACCAGCCATTTGTTTTTCTTCGGATCGGCACTGTCAGCCACTGACAGATTCCACGGACTGAACATATACCCTTCGGGTACCGAGTTACGCGCCGGCTTCACAATACTGTTAGTACCCACCTGTGCACGTGCCTGGTACTCACCACGACGGGTAATTAATTTAACCTGATCACCGTCTTTAATGCCCAGTTTCTTCGCATCGTTCTCATGCATCTCAACATATTGTTCGGGCACCAAACGACGGGTAGTCGGGCTACGATTAGACTTCGCGGTATGAAAATGCTCATACACCACACCCAAGCCTAACCAGAACGGGTATTTACCTTTAGGTACATCATTCCATTTCCTGTTGCGATATTTTTCATCAGGAAGATCCGGCGTTAATGCCATATCACGGGCTTTAACCAGAAGTTCTTTATTGTCGATACAGAAGAAGTCTTTCTTCACACCGAAGTCCATTAGCTTCTTGGTAATTTCTTTGCGCTGACTGTAATCTTGCTTACAGATCTTGATATTGACTTTGCCGTCTTTGGTACGGAAGTAACCATATGGTTTGCTTTCCCATTTTCCTTCCTGTCCCATATAACGGCGCTTAGCACCGCCTTCTTTAGCGATGGTATACGTTGGCGCTGGCCACTGAATACCACGGTGGTCGATTAACTGCTGATACAAACCGGTGCCATCTACTTTTTCAACTTCCAGCATGCCGGTTAAATCAGCATCAGTGCCTTTAGAGGCTTCGACCACTGAACGGAAAATTGCTTCAGCGTCATAATAACCTTTTTTATTTTTTCCCCAGGGGAATATCTTATCGATATTTTTCATGCCTAACAGGTGTGCAATTTCTTTGCCCTTGTCGATAACCATATCCAGATCGGGGCGGCACCCTGGCGGCGGAGTGCCACCGGCCTGCACGATATTTATGCGTCGTTCAGAACTGATATACACACCGTCTACTTCACCCCATGTTGCCGCTGGGAAAATAACATCGGCAAACAGATTATTGGGTGCATGACGATAAATTTCCTGTACCACATTAAAGGTATTCATCAGCCCCGGACGCACCAGGTTATGCTGATCCGGCATATCGATGTGCGTTGCATAGACCAGGAACATGGCTTTCACATCACCTTTAATCGCACGTTCCATCATGCCAATCGCCATACCACTGTTATCACCTTTCAGAGCGGTTTCCAGATTTAACTCCGGCACGCCCCAATGTTTTGCCATGTGTTTTCTGGCTTTTTTGCTCTTCAATGGCTGGTTAAATGGCAAACGTGATGTCAGCCCGCCGGTGAAACGTTCGCCCATCGCATTCGGCTGGCCGGTCATTGAGAAAGGCCCACAACCCGGCTTGGCCAGATTACCCGTCAGTGTTAACAGGTTAATTATAGAGATAACATTATTCTGGCCGTGGATATGCTGGTTGTAACCAATACCCCACATGATGATAACACCACCATAACCATCACCACCGTGACTCATTTTGCTGCGCTTGAGCCGTTTACGGGTTGCATCAGCAAACATGCCAGCCACTCTGCGAATTAAGGCAGGCGTTACTTCTTTGCTGCCCATGCGATCCTGAACCTGTTCAGGGCTGTAATTTTTCTTCACTTCATTGACGTATTCTTGCCAGCCGTTTGCATGCTGCTTTACAAATTCCCAGTCGATGACATCATCATGGTCTTTTAACAAAACATGAGCCATTGAATTGAGGAAACTGATATCACCATTGAGGATCGGCACATGCACCTGATTTTTTGGATTAATATCCGCATAACCCTGACTTGAGCCTGTGTTTCTCGGATCAACCACAACCGTTGGAATATCTTTTTTCTTTTTATGATCAGCAATACGCCAGTAGATGATCGGGTGTGCTTCGCGCGGGTTATGCCCAAAATGCATTACCATGTCTGATAACTCAATGTCTTCATACGCCAATGGCGGCGTGTCTGAGCCCAGCGTTGCAAAATAACCGGTTACCGCCGAGGTCATACACATACGGGCATTGGCTTCGATGGTATTGGAACCCATAATGCCTTTCATAAACAGATTTTCTAAATACTGGCCTTCCATTGTTAACTGGCCAGAACCGTATAACGCAATTGAATTACCGCCATATTTCTTAACCAGATGGGCAATTTTATGTGCCACCATATCAGACGCTTTTTGATACGGCACACGGACAAACAGATCTTCATCAAAGGCATTTTTCGTTTTACTGGTGTATTCAATATCACCGTGGCCTGGCTTGTTCCATTCTGACCAGACATCTTTACGCACGTAAGTGTCACCTTCCATACGGTCGACATAAATCGGCTCGGCTGCGGTTAAACCTTTAATACATTGCAGACCGTAATTCGTCGGGTGGTCTTTGTCGGGTCGCATCGACACAATTTTGCCATTTTCGGAAATGATTACCGTGCCGCAACCGACACCACAATACGGGCATTGCGCTAACGCCGTTGTTCGTTTTGTAGTAGCGTCATCGTTACTGGGGGCCGCCTCCAGCTCCGGGTTATCACCTACAAATAAACCGGCACCTGCTGCTGAACCGGTGATGAATGCGCTGTTTTTTAAGAAATCGCGTCGGTTTGCATCTTTTATACGTTTCATATTTTTATACCTTTAAAAATCGATATGTCATTTTTAAGCTTATTTTTGCGTCAAATTAATTTCAACGACCGCGGTCACTGCCTTTATCGAGCGTTCTCATATAAGCAATAATGTCTTCTATTTCGGCCGGTGTCAGATTAGCCAGACCTTCGGGACCTGTAAAACCTAACATGCGCGTATTTGACCGGCCGTGTTTTACTGTTTCACGAATAAAACCGTCTGACACTTTTCTTAAGAAATCTTTATTGCCAATTGCGGTGCCCACCACGCCATTTGCATAGCCTTTGCCTTCAACGCCATGACAGGTGACACAAATCTGGTTAAACCAGAACTTGCCCTGGCGCGCATCACCATAAGAGGCTGGCTGTGCATCAATTGAGCGGGAGCGGTTTGGAACTTTCTCAAATGTTCTTAAATAGGCCACCACGTCTTTGATGCCTTTTTTACCCAGATGTGCAAAGGGCGGCATGCCGGTTCCGGTTCGGCCATCACGAATCGTCGACATAAAAAACTTGTCTGAAGCGACACTTAATAATTCTTTGTTGGTTAATGAAGGGGCAAAACCGGCTTTACCGATGGCATCGGCCTGATGACAATAGATACAGTTTTGCTCATAAATCTGTTTGCCATCTGTCACGTTCTTTGTAGCTGCGAAAGCAGTAGAACCTAAAGCAAACAGGGCCAGTCCGAGCACCCCGTTGATTAAGCATTGTCGCTTCATACCTTTTCCCCTTTGCATTTATTTTTACTTTGTCATATTCGTAAGTCACATTACCTTGATTGCTAAATTCAAAATTGATATAAATCATAAACTGCGACAAACTGGCACAGCCCCCGCAGACGCATACTACTACCAAAGTAGTACAGCCTACCGAGGCTTAAGCTATTGAATAAAAAGCTATTTATGCTGAATAGCATTATAAAATGATTAAGACTCAAGCAATAAAGCCTGGGTGAAAGTACTACCAATAATATCGACTTAACAAGCTTGAAAGACGGCCCTTCGATTGATCTTAGCCTCTGATTAACTATGGAGTGAAACCACGTAACTCTATACAATGAGTTTCATGCATTTACGTCTACGCGATTCATTACTAACAAGCATGGCCATTGTTATGACAACAATTGCCCTGCTGGCATTTGCCAGTATGTCGGCTTCTATTTTTTTAGCCGATACAACTCAGGGTCTGGCCACCGCGATTAACGAATCCGGTGCACTTCGCATGCGTTCTTACCGCATCGCCAGTAACCTCACTCACAATACTAACAATCTTGATATTCACTGGCAGCCAACCTATCAACTGATTAGCGAATTTGAAGCACATTTAAACAGTCACCATCTCACCACTGTCATTCCCAACATCACCGACAGCGAGCTAAACCTTGCCTACCAAAGAGTTCGGCTACGATGGCAAAACGAAATCAAACCTTTATTCGATGTTTATTTCGATGACATCGGCTTTTTGCCTGAGGGCAACATCGGCCCTGATACGTCTCTTGCTCAGGACACAGTCAAAAACCTTCGAAACCGGTACCTGTCGGTTGTCTCAGATTTTGTAACCGATATCGACAAGCTGGTTTCATTACTTGAAGAAAATGCCGAAACAAAAATACAAGAACTTCGCAGATTGCAATTTATAGCCTTAACCTTAACTACCTTGCTGACAATCATTGCACTAAGACTTATCTATCGCCGGATTCACACCCCTCTTAAACAGCTTTTAACCGGAGCTGAGCGTGTCAGTCAGCGGGACTTTTCATTTCATATTAATTACACAGGTAAAGATGAACTGGGCAGACTGGGCTTAGCCTTTAACGCCATGGCCGACGATTTATCAAAAGTTTACAATCATCTGGAAGACAGAATAAAACAAAAAACAGCCGATCTGGAGCAGAGCAATCAGTCACTTCAGCTACTCTATCGCACTGTCAACCGGCTTAATCAGGCCGAGTTTCCGCACAGCACCTACGCAAGCATATTGCACGACATCCAGCACATCGCAAAAATAGGTCGTGGCGCAATTTACCTTACTAAGCCAGATGAAAAAAAAGCCAGACTGCTCGCCTCAACCCTTTTAGCTGATGCCAGCCAGCCAGCTGATAACAACAGCAATATCCAAACTATATCTCTGCCCATCAGTGACAAGACTCAACAATATGGCAAACTGATTATCCAGCCTGACGACAGTCAAAAACTTGAAGACTGGCAACAGCAATTACTTGAAACCATCGCCAGCCACATTGGTATCGCGATCAAATTATCACATCAAAGCATCGAATCACGCCGCCTGGTGCTAATAGAAGAACGCGGCGCAATCGCCCGTGAACTGCACGACTCACTCGCCCAGTCCTTAACCTATATGAAAATCCAATTAAGCCGTTTATACGCGCTGACAAAAGACTCAGGCTCAGAAGAAACCCTGATCATCAGTGACTTGCGCCTGGGCCTCAACAGTGCATACCGTGAACTAAGGGAACTGCTGACCACCTTCCGCCTTAAAATTGATGGCAAGGATTTCGATCATGCTCTGGCCAAAACAATACTTGAGTTCAATGACCGCAGTGATACTGATATTGTATTCGACAACCAGATCAGCTTTTATACACTGACCCCAAATGAAGAAATTCACATCCTGCACCTGATACGTGAAGCCCTCTCTAACGTCGTACAACACGCACAGGCAAGTAATGCCTGCGTCTGCATAAAATATAATGCCAAAGGCGATATTGAAATTTCAATTAAAGACAACGGAACAGGCATTAATGAATCCATATCAAAAACTCATCATTACGGTTTGAATATAATGAAAGAACGCTGCAAAACGCTCAATGGTAGTTTTGTAATAAAAGACAATGACAGTGCTGGCACTCATGTTTTATTAAGCTTCACTCCCAGCATCAACACAACGGCCCATGCATTGACTTCATAACAGGGACAAAGATATTGTATTCAATACTGGTAATAGACGACCACCCATTGCTACGCCGCGGCATAAAGGATCTGGTATCAATGGACGACAGTTTTGCTGTCGTCGCTGAGGCCGATAACGGCAAAACTGGTATCGACATTGCCGCACAGTTACAACCTGACATTATCCTGCTTGATTTTAATATGGAAAATATGAACGGGCTCGAAACGCTGCTGGCACTTAAAGCTGCCGATATAAAAAGCCGGGTCATTATACTGACCGTGTCTGACAACGAAAAAAACATTGTCGCCACTCTTCGTGCCGGCGCCGACGGCTATCTGCTAAAAGACATGGAGCCTGAGGACATGCTCGAACGCTTACACCAGGTGATCGAAGGTCATGTGGTCTTAAGTCCAAAAGTATCCGAATTGATGGTACGCGGCCTGCACCAGGAATCGCAAAATCAAAACCGTGAAAAAGCAGCACTTACTACTCGTGAAGAAGAAATATTACGTCATATCTCGAAAGGAAAAAGCAATAAAGAAATCGCCAGAAAGCTCGATATTGTAGAAACCACCGTTAAGGTACACGTCAAAAACCTGTTAAAAAAACTGCACCTTCGCAGCCGGGTTGAAGCCGCGGTCTGGGCCGTTGAACGGAAAAAAAAGATTAGCTAGACGACAACGATAGTTTTACAGTACAGCGCCCTGAACAAGCTGATTTGTTGTTTACATACATCCAGCCTGAGATAAAAAACCAGGGTTTTCATCATCAGTTACGCTAGCCAATACACACACGCTCAATTGTGTTGCCACAGCAGTCAAAGCATGCAGCATTTCTTATATTTTTTACCGCTACCACAGGGACAGGGATCATTTCGAGCAGCGGCGGTATTATTTGACGACACGGCCTCTTCATTTTTTAACTGTGTACAACGGTAATTATATTCAATAGTGGTATCGTCACTGTCTTTTTCTTTTGCAGCGATACTGACTGACCAGTCCAGCATGTCGCCTTTGATTATTTCAATCGCTTCTTTAAAGGGGAAAAATGCCTGTTTCCAGTGTGTCAGTGCATTTTCTGGTGCGGTATTGATTTCAATACCGTCACACAAAACGACTTTAAACCAGCCTGCCACGCCGTGTATCCGGCCCGGCCTTGTCAGCTGAATATATTGACGTGCTTTGAACGCCGGTTGCTCAATGGTTTCTAAATTGATGCTCGCGAATAACACCGGTTCTGATAACAGGCCTTTGGCATCAACCGCTTCAACCATGATTTTTTTTGCGAACAGATCAAAGGCAGGGTCGAAATTAACACCCTGTATTTGTCGCCAGAAATCGAGTTTGTGATAGGCAGCTTTGTCTTCAACCGGTGCTACAAATACTGCCAGAGACTTCGGCAGCATCACGCCATCATCTAGTAAAAAACGTTTTCTGGCATCTATAGTAAACTGCAATGTATTTTCATCAACAGCAAAACTTCCGAGCGTTTCCGAAATCAGCACATTGGCTCGTTGCGGCAACACTACTTGCATCGAGTTTTTATTAATAAATTCTATTTTATCCAGACACTGGTTTTCTCTTGCAATTTCTTTTGCCAGTTCAATCGCGCTGGTTTTTTCAATCGCATAGACTTTTGAGGCACCGGCCTGGATAGCCCAGATAGCTAACAGGCCTGTACCGGCACCAAGATCAACCACCACATCACCGGGCTTTACTGTTTTGAATATTGCATCGTGATAGGCTTGCATGCGCACCTTATCCGACAACATCTCGTAATAATGTTGATAACCTTGTTGTGCTAATGAGGTTTCTTGCATCTTTTAATCAGTTTTCAAATACGCTAGCCAGCAGCTGATCCGTTTTTACAGGCTCATCGATCAGCCATTCTTCATTTTCTTTTTTACAGGGATAAACAAATAATACCGATGATGCGGCTGTTTCAATTTGCAGGCCAATGCCCCTCTCACCCTCTGACTGTAACTCGGTGACCAGTGCTGTTGCCGAAACCGCTTCTGTTTGCAGGTGGTTTTTTAGTTCAGAAACGACGGTTTCTATTTGTTCTTGCCAGCCGGCATCTGGATTTTTTTCTGCCGGACAATTCATTTTCATGTCTTCCGTATCACTGAAGGCCCGTAATCCAAAAGGGATCACCATTTGATACTCATCTAACATGGCTTTTGCAGTATCAATACAGGCCAGCACCATTTTCTCAATCTGATCTTGCTCCACAACCCACCTCGCTTCATCTGCCTCTCACAGACTATACAATAAACGCAGCGATTAGAATTGATTTCTGATAATTTGTGGCTTGCTAAGCTTCTCTGTTTTATTAATGTTCGGCTTTTTCACCCCATATCTCTTTCAGGCGCTGATCTCGACCGCAGCCCCAGCGGTAATATTTATAACGAACCGGATTATTTTTATAATAATCCTGATGGTAACTCTCATCGCCTTTTATTGGATAAAAGGTAGAGGCGGCTAAAACCGGTGTCACCACCGTTTTATCGGGAAACTGTGCCATAACTTTTTCACGAGATGCCTCAGCCAGTTTTTTTTCAGTTTCATTGGCGACAAAAATGGCGCTTAAATAACTATGGCCCTTATCACAGAACTGCCCCTTTGCATCGAACGGGTCAATATTGCGCCAGTAATGCTTCAGTATTTGTTGATAACTTACTTTGTTGGCATCGTATGTTATTTTAACTGCCTCATAGTGACCGGCATGATTACCCCGGTATGTCGGGTTTTCAATCTCGCCACCTGTGAAACCGGATATCACCGTTGAAACCCCTTCCAGCTTTTCAAAATCTGATTCCATGCACCAGAAACAGCCGCCTGCCAGTACCGCTGTATCCGCCCTGACACCAGAAATAGAGGATAGCAGGCCCAGACCTGCAAAGAAGATAATTAGTCGTGTGTTTTTCATAAAAGCCTCAGTGGGATACCCAGATTCAGTATCAATTTATATTCAATACTAAGAAAGACCACTCAGATGCCTGTGCGTTCATATTAACTCGGCCGTTATGCTATTAAACTGGCAATAACCCTGTTATTTTTAACGTATCGAAAGCTTTAACAAAGTGCTAAAATCTTGCCTATAGCCGAACAACATTAGTGGAGAAACCTCATGTCCGCACAATTTAAAACCGAATTAACACACGCTGAAGTCAATGTCTCACCGAGTGCTCAGGAACAACTGCTTGAAATCATCAAAGGTGAACCCAGCGCTGAAGGCATCCGCATCTTTGTTTCTGGCGGCGGTTGCAGCGGCATGACCTACGGTATGACCTATGCAGAAGGTGCCACCGCTTTTGATAGCGTACTGCAAATGGATGACTTGAAGGTGTTTGTTGACTCTGTCGCACTGTCATACCTGGCCGGTGTTGAAATCGATTACAAAACTGAAGGCCTAAACAGCAGTTTCGTTTTTAAAAACGTCTTTGCATCAACCGGCGGCTCGGGTGCCTGCGGTGGATGCGGTGGTGCTGGTGGCGGTGGCGGTGGCTGCGCGTAACTAAGCGTCAAGCCCCCGTTTTTGAATAGCCAGAAAGCCCGGCGGCTGCTGATCATCGCGCCGCCGGGCAGTTACCGCCTCGCCCCTTATCTCAAAGCCGCTGCCACTTTTAAGCTCACGCCACTGATCGCGTCGACCACGGAACACGGTATTTTACCCCGCGCTGTTGAAGGCATTCACATTGACCTTGGCAAACCCGAGCAGGCCTTGAAAACACTGCTTGATCTTGCCCGGACGGGCTTAGAGCAGAAAAGCCCCTTTGTCGGTGTTTTAGGCACCGATGATGCGACAGTAGAGCTGGCCTCAAAAGTGGCTGCCAAATTAAACCTGCCACACAACCCGGCTGCAGCCGCTCGCCTTACCCGGCGTAAAGACCTGGCCAGAGCAGCCCTGCAAAAGGCCGCTGTTAATGTACCGTGGCACCGCACAATTCATACCCAAGAAGACCACAGTCGCTTTGCAGCGTTTCCCTATCCGCTGGTTATCAAGCCATTAAACTTATCTGCCAGTCGTGGCGTCATCCGCGTCAATAACCAGGATGAGTTACAGCAGGCGATCATTAGAATAATACCCATTATTGAGCATTCCGAAGACGATCAGGCCAGGCAGCATTTGCTGCTCGAACACTATATAGACGGTGTCGAAATTGCCTTTGAAGCGCTATTACACCATAACCAGCTGATCACGCTTGCCGTGTTTGACAAGCCCGAGCCACTCGAAGGCCCTTACTTCGAAGAAACCTACTACATCACTCCGTCACGGCAAAAGCCTGAAACCTTGCTGGCCTGTCAGCAACAGATTATGAAATCTTGCCAGGCCCTCGGCTTGACCACAGGACCAATCCATGCCGAATTACGCATTGATAGCAACGCTAAACCCTGGGTGCTTGAAGTCGCGGCGCGCACCATCGGTGGCGACTGTGCCCGGAGTTTAAAACCCTCGGCTGATTACAGTCTTGAAGAACTGGTTATCAGCTACGCCATCAATCAGCCGATCAAACCCGAGCCACAGACTAAAAGCTCTGGCGTGTTAATGATACCCGTACCCAAAGCCGGTATTTTAAAAAGAACAGAAGGCCTTTCAGAAGCGCAAAAGGTGGAACACATTACCGCTATTAGCATCGACATTCCGCCGGGCAATGAAGTTGAATGCCTGCCCGAGTCATCTAGTTATCTGGGCTTTATTTTTGCAGAAGCCGATACCGCGGAGCAGACGGAGAAAGCATTAAGAGCGGCGCACGATAAGTTAACATTTGTTATCAACCCGATATGGAAAATAACGTAAAGGACTTTAAGGTTATTATCCATTAATAACTAGTATGGAAAGCCTCTATACCCGCCTGACCTTCGACAAAATTATACGTCGTCATGTAAATCTTCAAACCATCGCTACGGCTGTTATCAACCACAAAACCATATGGCACGGCCAGCCCAATCTGAGCTTTGAACTCACTCTGCATCACTTCAGCGGTGATTGAAGTATAAGCAGGCCTCTGTGGCAATAAAACATTTTCATCTGCCGCCGTTGCAGGCGGTGCTGCCGGGCGGCCTGTCTTATCCACCCATGTGGTGAGCATGGCATCAGTGGTTGAGGCGATATTCAGCTGACAACGGTTGATGACAACTGCCGTTCCGTCACAGTTTGACGATGAATAATAATACTGAGTATAGTTTGTGATAACTCGACCGCTGACTGAAAAAAAATGCATCACAGCATCATCAACACCGTCGCTATTGACATCAAGCGTCAGGCAGGGTGACTTAAACACCCCCTCTAACACGGCCGAACCAGAGCTGGCCGTGATCACCTTTAACGGTGCCGCACTGCTGTTGCCAGGGAACTCACTCTGACAGGCTGATATTAGAAAAATTGCCAATAAAATTATTCGTTTTAAAAAAACAGCTAACATTTAAAAACACTCTTTTTAATTAGCCCTTTAGTGAGCACAAGCGTTTTGATAATGGCGTATTTATAATTGCGGATGCTGCGCCAAAGGTTTCTAAAATGATGATAGAAATGGAAAGACAATACCTGATACAACACCGATACAGGTGTTGTATCAGCCTATCAATTAATAATTTGTACGGTAGTCGTCAACATACACCGCACCCTGTACACCGTCAAAAAACGCAGAATAGGTTTTCAGGCCAGCGGCATGACTGTCATCAACAACAAAGCCAATATCAACAGTCACGCCAATATCAGACGGGTTCGTGCTTTGGGTAACGACAGCAGTGAGGATGGTAAAGCTCGACGCCTGTGGCAATAAAATATTTGCGTCTGCAGCCGAGGCCGGTGGTGAAACCACATTCATATAAGATGTATCATCCGTCCATACGGTGACAACCGCATCAGCGCCAGCTGTTAGGCTCATATCAGAGCTGTAGACTATCGTCTCATTTGCTGTCGAACAACTGCTGTCAGAGTAATATTCACTGCGATAAGATGTGGCTGTAAAGCCTGTTATTTCAAAGGTCGCGTTGATACTGTCGTCAACACCATCTGCATTCAGATCGTGTACGGCACAAGGTGTTTTAAATGCTCCCTGCAATAATACTGAACCACCTGTTGCGGTGGTCACGGTTAAACCGGATACTGTATTACCAGCACTGCCACCGCTATTGTCATTGACAGATACCTCTGCCTCACAGCCCAGTAACACCGCCAGAGCCGACACCATCAACACTCTCATAACAATCTGTTGCATCATTAACGCCTTTATTCATCACTTTATCTGCTTTACTCTAAAGCAAAAAGGCCATCTGCAAAACTACTCAAACCAGTGGTTTAAGACACCGCAAAGAGCCGCAATCAAACGCTCCTTGCGTTTTATTTTAACTGTTAATAATTTTTTCTAAAGTCATCCACACTGGCCTGACCTGCTACCGAATCAAAATTTGTCTGATAAATCGTCAGTCCATTAGTATGACTGTCATCAACCACAAACGAGAACGGAATGCTTACTGGTGATGAGGGCACCGCACCATTAATGCTTGTAATTTCTATCGTGACTGTTGTGTAGGGGGGGTTAGCAGGTAATGAGAGCGACAGGTTGCCTGCAGATGCGGGTGCCGAAGCAGGGTTAGCAAACCCATCAACCCAGGCCGTAAGGTTAGCATCACTGCCTGAGCTTAAATCACCAATAATATTTTCAATAATCACAGGGTTACCCGAACAGGTCGTATCGGAAGGGTAATAAACTGATTCCGCTGTTATTGTATTACCACTGATGACCCATGTATCGATATTACCGTCCACAATCGTATCGTTATCATAATCTGAGCCATAACAAGCATTAATAAACGTACCTTCTAAGGCAACCGTACCACCGCTAGCTGTTGTCACCATCAATGGCTGAACAGCGGCGACTGGGATATCTGTAAACGGATCGGCAATCGTCGCAATACTGTTCACTACATCATCCATCCGGTAGAAAGTTAAACCTGTAGCATTACTATCATCAATAACATAACCCATACCAACAGTTAGTCCGACTGGGGTTGCCGCATCCTCACTGCTGCTAACTGTCAGATTCAGTGCTGTAAAACTTGCACCCTGAGTACCCGCCGGTGCTGTGACAGTATCGCCATTACCGTTAACCCAGCCGGCAATCTGCTGATCCGCGACGACAGACATCGTCGCAATAATCTCAACATCGGTTGAAGTGCCGGAACACGTAGTGCCGCTATATGTACTGGTAGTGTATGTCCAGCTATCGCCACTAAATGCCACATTCTCTTTAAAGCCTGAGCCGTTTTGAATATAACAAGCCGTATCATAACTACCCGTTAATGCGACAGAAGAAGATGATGTCGTTGTTGCATTCAGTGTCACCGAACCACCACCCGTTGATTCTGACGCACAGCCCATCACAACACCCAAAGCTGCCATGACTAAACCACGAAGAAATATATTGATCATTTTAGATACCTACTTTAATTATATTTAAATTACTATGTGTTTTTATCGGATTTTGATGAGGCACTAGCAGCCCGATTTATTGTCATATAAGTATCGTCGTTATCAGTTAAGAATAGTATTGACCAAAACAACTAGATAAATTTAACTAGATATACAGACATTATGTCTTTACACTCTATAACCAGTTGTTAACACCGGATGAACTGCAATTGAAAGTACTACTGATTGATGATCATGAACTTTTCAGAGACGGTATGCGTTACGTGCTGTCAAAACTTGATGATAACATTCAGGTATTTGAAAGCAGTAGCTATGAAGATGCATTAGCCGTTATCAGTGAACATCAGGACCTTGACCTCATCCTGTTAGACCTTGACTTGCCAGGCCTGAGCGATACCGATGCACTAAAAGCGCTGCGTTCAACATTACCCTTTACACCTGTGGTTGTTATTTCAAGCAATGATGATGGCAACAAAGTCCAGCAGATATTAGACTCTGGCGCCCAGGGTTATATTCCAAAATCGACAAAAGCAGAAGTATTAATTAGTTCGCTCAAACTTGTACTCTCTGGCGGCATATATATACCTCCTGAAATTCTCGCACGTATTAGCAATCAAACCGATAACACTGAAGCATTTCAAATATCAAAAAGTGATATTAAATTAACGCCGCGCCAGCTCGAAGTGCTGAAAAAATTAGCTCACGGACTTTCAAATAAAGAAATTAGTATCTCTCTGGGCATGGCTGAAGCTACTGTTCGGGTCCATATTGCGGCGATTTTAAAAGCCTTCAAGGTTTCCAATCGCACGCGTGCAGCAAGGATAGCATTACAAATTGGACTGGTATCCGTTTAACTGTAACAAACACTTACTTGGATAATAATATAGAATTTAACACGGCCCGCAATTTACCACCTGCCACAGGTTTATGCATAATATGAAAACCACTTGCCTTGACTTGCTTAATACGCTCAGGTGCCGTATCACCTGTAATGATAACAGCAGGGATATTCGTATCTTTATAATAATCATGTAACGCCGTGATAACATCCACTCCTGTTTCATGATTTGCCAGTCTGAAATCCGCCAGAATCATATCCACTTTATCAAAAGGTGATAAATTTTCTTTTACATCTTGAACTGAAGATAGCTCCAGCACCCGGCACCCCCAGCCGCTCAAAAGCATGTTAAGAGCCTGCTTTATTTCTTCTTCATCTTCGATGATGACAATGGTTTTTCCTGCCAGTTTTTCATAAACGGGCAGCGGTGTTGTTTTTGAATCGGGCATTTCCATCACTGCCCGCGGACATTCAATAGTAAACTCTGAGCCTTTATCAGCTGTTGATTTTAGCATCAACCTGATATCCAGCAAATCGGTCAGGCGCCGGACTATTGAAAGTCCTAGCCCGAGGCCTTTTGCACGATCACGCGAATGATTATCAAGTTGTTGAAATTCTTCAAATATAATTTCATTTTTATTTTCATCAATCCCAATACCGCTATCGTATACACTTACACATACTGTTTTCTCAGTTCGCCTGCAGCCGACTAATACTTTTCCGCTTTCAGTATAGCGAATAGCATTCGATATCAGGTTCCGCAATATCCTTTCTATCATTTGAATATCACTATTTAGTGCTAAAGAAGAGCGTACAAAATGGATTGACAAATGTTTCTCGTTAGCGATAGATTTAAATTCATTTTCCAGCACATCAAACAGCCCCTGTATTCTAAAGGGCTTTATGTTTACGCTAATAACACCTGCATCCAGTTTTGAAATGTTTAGCAGAGACTCCAGAATACCTTCTAAAGACGCGGATGTTTTTTTTATTTTATATATTACTTCAGACTGCTCATTACTTGAGCCGGACTCTTCAAGAACACTCAGCAACAAACTCATAGTATGCAGAGGCTGCCTCAGGTCATGACTCGCAGCCGCTAAAAACCGTGTTTTAGCTGAGCTTGAAAATTCCGCTTTCTCTTTTTTTATTTTTAGCTGTTTAATTAATCCGGTATTTTCATTGCGTACAACAATAGATTCATCAAGCGTGTTTTGATTTTTTTTTGCAACTACAAGCTGCAGACCAAGAAAAACGCTGAGCATAAGACCCAGCACAATAAAGACAGATTCACCGGTTGAACCCAGGACATATGCAAAAGGCAAAATAGTCGGAATAGCAAAAGCATAATAGGATCGCGCATAGATTGATAACGAGGCGGATGAGCCGACCGTTATGCCGGTCAGGGTCATCAGTAAAAACATCATAACAACCAAACTATCAGTATCTAAAAACAGTATTGAAGTTGCACCCCATGTACAACCCGATATAAAGGCTGTTATTGCAAAAATCCAGCCCCACCAAATAACATTTTCTTCATGCCTGGAATGCCGGTTATATTGTTGCAGCAACATATAACGAATCACAGATACAATAACGACAACAAGCAGCCAGTACAGGCTCGTGTCATCTTGTGTATAGGTATAAAGAAAACCTGTCAGCAACAGTGCAATGAACAGGTTACCGATAAGCACCGATGGTATCTGCTTATATAAAACACGTATTCTTTCTGCCTGTAATTGTCCGGCAGGCATGGCTTTGTGTGAATCAGAGTCGCTATTCATTTGCATATTTTTCTTAATTTATATTAAAAAGTAAGCATTTCACAGCCTGCCTGTTTTAACTGCATTAATTAACTGCGAGCGTTTTTTATTTGTTTTGACTTAAATATCACTCTATTTTAAGCAGCAATACACTTTGAAGTTTAAATTATTTCATTTTACATACATCTTAAATAACATACACTGTGTATCAATAAACATTAAAACTGAATTATGATTGAGAAACTTAAGCGTTTTATTGGCATTCAACGCGCCAGCAGCAGCCATACTGAAAAACTCATCGCCAGTCTTGGCGGTGTGCTGGGCATCTCTATCACTTACTTTATCAGCTATCATACCACCGGCCATCAGGGAGCCGCTATTATCGTGCCTTCAATGGGCGCTTCTGCAGTGTTATTATTTGCTGTACCGCACGGCGCCTTGTCTCAACCCTGGGCCTTATTTGCAGGTCATCTGGTGTCGGCTGTCGTCGGTGTCAGTTGTTATATGCTGATTGCAGACCCTTTTATAGCCGCCGGGCTTGCTGTCGGCCTTGCTATCGGCGCGATGCACATTTTAAATTGCATTCACCCGCCTGGCGGTGCCACCGCTTTAGCCGCTGTTATTGGTGGGCCGGCAATTCATGATCTGGGTTTTCTGTATGTGTTGAACCCGATTTACATTAATGTGCTGGCTATTTTCTTTATCGCCTTGTTGTTCAACAGTTTTTTCCCCTGGCGACGTTACCCCGTTTGCATGATGCGTTTTATTGAAAACCAAGATCAGCCGGCAGATAACAAACGCTCTCCATTACAGCAACAGCACATAGAACAGGCTAAACAAGACATGGATCTGGTGATTGATGTCACCACCGAAGACCTCAACCGTTTATTTTTGTTATCGCTGGAGCACGCCGAAGCAGACCGCCTGAGGCCGGATCAAATTAAACTGGGGCATTACTACACCAATGGCAAACACGGTAAATCCTGGTCGGTGCGACAGGTAATTGATGAAGCCAGCGACCCGACGGCTGAGAATGATTTAATTATTTACCGCTGCTCTGAAGGCGCTCATCATGGCAAAAGCAACAGCTGTAGCCGGCAGGAATTTGCAAACTGGGCCGCCAGGGAAGTGCTAAGAAATAATAGCTAATAAAAAAACCGGCAGATGCCGGTTTTTTTATATCAGCGTGTTGATGCTGTTATTTTTTACTTTTAGGTGCGGCTGAAAAACCATCCGGCGTGCCACCTTTATCGTTTTCATTAAAAAAGAAGCCCAGCATGTGCTCTTCTATTAACTGCAACGAACGCGGGTCAGCCGTATTTAAACTGTTTTCATTGATAATCGCAGATAAACGTTCCAGCCACTGTTTCCAGCCCTCAGCAGAAACATTCTCATAGATGCGAATTCCCAGCTCACCGGGGTGAGGCACCTCTTCCATGCCTTCTGCCTGTGTTTTCAAAACAACACATTCAATCATTCTAGCCATTAGTAAAAAACCTCAATTATGTCCTGGGAGTTAATAAACTCTGCCGATTGTACCTAATTATTCAAACTTTTTCAGCAATATGCCATCATCACCGCAACAACTGGCCGCACATTTCTTCACGGCGTGCACGTCTTCCTGGCTGCCTGTCAAAAACACCTCAATTGGCATGTTTTCCTCTGCGCAGTCACAACCTTTATCATCATACACATAAATGTTTTTTAAGCCTGCCCGCTGCGCGGCTGCATGGCCCATCCACAGCGACGCTGACGGTGTTGCCGGAATATGGCTGAGTTTATACGCCGGGAAAAAACGGGTGATATGCCAGGGACTATCGGCACCCAGATTGTCTCTGATCCAGCAGGCTATTTTATAGAGTTCCTCTTCGCTGTCGTTTTTGCCCGGAATCACATTGGTACGGGTTTCAACATGAATGCCCAGATCCTGTGAGCGTTTAATAGACTGCAATACCTGATCGACCGATGAAGTCGCGCAGATATCTTTATAAAACGCATCACTCATGCTTTTTATATCCGAACAAAGCACATCAATATGCGGGGCGACCGCTTCCAGCGCTTCATCGGTGACAAAACTGTTTGACACATAAACCGTGTACAAACCTGCCTCGTGGGCCAGCTTTGAGACGTCGATAATATATTCCAGCCACACCGCCGGTTCCGAATAGGTGAAAGCGATGCCCTGCACCTGCTGTCTTTGCGCGGCTTCAACTAACTCAGCAGGCGTTGCATAGGCAGCTGTCGACTGCCCTTTTGCCAGCTCATCCAGCGTTGCCGTGCCCCAGGAGATTTCCAGGTTATGACAACCATCACAGCGAAAACTGCAGCCATAACTGCCGACTGATAAGACTTTAGTGCCGGGACGAAAGTGTTTTACCGGCTTGTCTTCGATAGCGGTGACATCGATGGAAGACAAAATACCGTAACTGAGGTTATACAGGGTGCCGTCACGATTCACATGCGCCTGGCAAAAGCCACGCTGTCCATGGCCTATTTTGCAGCGCCACGGGCATAAATGGCAGCGTGTCGTGCCATTGTCGAGTTTTTCCTGCAGCAGTGTTTTTACCAGCTGATATTGAGAAGGGGCTTGCTTAACTGAATTCATCGACTCGTGTCTTTTGAAAATACGGCTTTATTATATAAGATATCGTCCAGCGATAGGCACAGTAGCTGTAAGTAATAAGGCTTTAGCAAAGCGGGCATAAACGCTTACTCTGGAAAGCCATAATAGCTGGCTTCGGCTTCAGCCTGCGCCTGCAGGCACAGGCTATCGCTTTCGATTTTGGCCAGCAATTCAACAAAAGCCTCTCCTCCCAGCAGCGCCAGCTTATAAGCCAGTTCAACTTTGTTGACACAAAGACGGGTTTTAATCTTCTTTTGCACCGCTATTTCCCCCTGGTCAATGCCAGCGTTCACCTTGTGCACTGTGACCCCGCTTTCTGTGACTTTATGCGCGCATTGCCAGTGCACAGGGCTGGGCCCCCTGTAGGCCGGCAGTAGCGACGGGTGCATATTAAAACAGCCCCTGGCAGGTAAATTAAAAATGGCTGCCGGCAGTTTTCTTGAAAAACACGACATTAGGATCAGCTCTGTGTTAACGGCCTTGAACAGCGCAACCGACTGCTCCAGTTGCTCTGGTAACGCTATCACCGGGATCTGGTATTTGTCAGCAATCTGTAACAGGGATGCCGAGGCACTCAGCGATTCATCATCGCCGACTTTAATATCTGCTAATGAAGCCGGCTGGCTTTCAAGCCTGTGCCGGGTCTCGGCCATCATCGCGATGGCTTTAATCCGAATCCCTTGCTGCAATAAGACTCGCAGTGGGATAACTGAGAGCACACCCGCCGAGCCAATGTAAACGATATTTGTCACAACAACTTCCGACTTACTTTCGACTTTCTTTAATGTGCTCGTAAGCCTGTTTTATTTCCTGGGTTTTTTCAGTCGCAATTTTCATCATTTCTTCCGGTAAACCTTTTGCCACCAGTTTGTCCGGGTGATGCTGGTTCATTAATCGACGGTAGGCTTTTTTAATCTCTGCGTCGCTGGCTGCTTTTTCCACGCCCAGAATGTCATATGCTTCCTGCAGCCGGTTAACCGGCGAATGGCCCTGCTGCTGATAAGCCTGTTGTGCACCGACCATGCGCAATAACTGCTCGAAGGCCCCCGCGGAGACACCCATTACAGCGCTGATATGCACTAACAACTGATGCTCTGTCTCATCGATTTCACCATCTGCAATCGCGGTTGAAATCAGGATTTCAAGGAACATGTGAATCAGGTTATGCCGGCGATGGCATTCAACCCTGAATTGTTTCAATGCTGCATCCAGCTCGAAATCGGCCTGTTTGCCTTCGTTGAACAGATTAATGGCAACCTGTTTTTGCTGCTCATCAAGCTGCATCTGTGCCATCACATGGCGTGCCAGTGCAATTTCATCACTGCTAACACGGCCATCGGCCTTGGCCAGATGGCCCATGACAGAAAACGTCGCGGTAAAAAAAGCCTGCTGAACCCGTTCAACCTTGCCGCTGCCAAAATTAGGGTCGAGCATGATATTGCCAAAGGCTTTATCCAGCTGATGCCCCAAGGCTATACCCAGGATCACTCCCAGTGGCCCGCCCAGCATATAGCCAAACGAAGCCCCCATTAATTTGCCCCACCAGTTCATCTTCATATATCTCTGTTATTGTTTATCGACTAAACGAATTATTTTAAAGGTCTCAGCTACGCATGGCGTACTGGAATGAAATCATTTCCACTTTGTCAGCATCGGACAGTGCTTTTTCACTGGCCAAGCGCAAGCCCAGTGTGGCTTCAATGAATATGCCGTCGATGGCAGAATATTCAACAATATTGCTTCTTAACTCGTCAAAGACCTGGCTATCGACCATCATTTCGCCCTTCAGGCACTGACTCGCCGCATCATACAACAGTGTCGCCAGTACCAGCTGGCCGCCATGTAACTTGCGGTACTGCGGGTATTGACTGACATTGATCAGCCTCAGTTCAAACTTCAGCGGCTGATTGGCCAGCGACTCTACCGCCGGGCATGCGCCTTCAATCAGCAAATGCCGGCCCGTATCATCACTGGCATGCAATATCGCCTGTTCCAGCGAATATAAGTGCTTCCAGCGATTAATCGGGAATTTTAAATAGTGATAGATATTCTCTGCCATCGCTTTACTCCAAAGCTATTGCTGCATTTTACAGAATAACAGGCATTAATGGCATCACTAATAAACGGCCCTGTTTTGCGCTTGACAGCATTACAGACTAAATGAATACTGCGATGATAAATTTGAGCCCGTTAAAATAAGGAAACATAACCGTGAAATATCTGCAGACATTTATCTTTATCTCATTATTAAGCAGCATGAGCCTCGCATTACAGGCAAAAGAAAGCGTCATCATTGAAACCACCGCCGGTGACATCACTCTCGAACTCGATGACCAGAAAGCACCTGTTTCTGTGCAAAATTTTCTGGCTTATGCCGTCTCCGGTTTTTATAACGGCACCTTGTTTCACCGTGTGATAAAAGACTTCATGATTCAGGGAGGCGGCTTTACCACGGCTTATCAGCGTAAAACCACTAATACTGCGATAAAAAACGAAGCCAATAACGGCCTTAAAAACCATAAATACAGCATTGCTATGGCCAGAACTGGCAACCCGCATTCGGCCACTTCACAGTTTTTTATCAACACCAAAGACAATGGTTTTTTAAATTTTAGCCGTGAATCCGGCAATGGCTGGGGTTACGCTGTTTTTGGAAAAGTCACCAAAGGCTTTAACGTTGTCGATGCGATTAACCAGGTCAGTACCGGTTCAGGCGGGCCTTTTCGCAGTGATGCACCAAAAGAGCAGGTTGTTATAAAGACAGTACGCATCATTGGCAAAGACAAACCGGCAACTGCCAAAAAATAAGGCGTTTATGCTCAGTCGCCTATCGTTTGCGCTAGCGGGGGCAGAATTCCCGCTAACGCTTATTTAGATACCTCAAACAATTCCGGCAGAAAATACTCGCTCACCAGCAATGGTTTTGCACTGAGTTTAAATACCGAACGCCGTCCCCAGACATCGATCTCATCCGCTGTTAGCAGCTTAACCTGGCGGGCTTTTAAACAGGCTATCTGCATCTCCTCTCTTTGCATGCTCTGGTCCGAAAACAAAACAGCACCCAGTGGTTTATTGCCAAGATGAGATAAATGTTTTTGTGCGCCGGTTAATGTCGAGACCGGTATCACCGTGCGCGCATAGACGACAGGGTGCTGATCACATAGCAGATGCACCTCCCTGATCAAGGCTGTCTCCCGCTGATGCATTTTCAGCACACGGCTTTCACTCAGCCGGGGCTGAGCATAACCCTGAGATAATACCTTCACGCTGAAGCTGCCCGTGCAATGCCTGATAAGACGAGCAGTTAATGATGAGGGATCGAACAGCCAGTCAGCCACATCGGCAGGCATGGCATGAGAAAAACTTTGTGCACGATTACGCCAGCGCTGCAGTCTGTAACGGGTCATTATTCGATACTTTTAGACAGGATATTCAGTTCAGTAAAACAAAGCATAATATAAGACATACAGCCACGATAATAAGCCATGAATGATAGCCCAGAAAATGGACTGGTTAAGCGACCACGATATCGCAATCGCCAGTGCCGATCCAAACGTAATGCCACTGCGTGCTATTTCATAACGATGCAGCATAATGCTATTCATGAGCACAGAATATTTTATTCATCATTAAATAATGCCGCTTATTTCTCTTCCTGGGACAAATTTTTGTTATTTGTTCTGGCTTCGCCTTTTGGCCAGCCTCCAAACGGATAAGGCTGGTGATTACTGTTGAACGTTAAATAACATAAGACCTGATAAATATAGGTACTTAAACTTTGCCCGAGTTTTAACAAGCGCTCATTCTTATGCCCGGTTAATAATATTAATATCAGCTGGAATACAACAACAGCCGTCAGCACCACTTCTGCCAGGCTGTATAAAATAACAAACAACAGCATATACAATATTCTTGACCAGGTATCATGACTTTTCAAATTTTGTTTGAGTTCTTCATCCATCACACAGCCCTCTTTTCATGTAAACAGGTTAACACTCATGCCAGTCGCAAGCGGCGAAATGATAACTTAATTAATCACTTAATGCACCGCCGCAACTCGATCCCTGCCCGGCAGTACAGCCATAACAGTGATCAGCAATAACAATATCATTATTTTGCAGTTGTTCAACCAGCAGCTCACTAATATGTTTTTTCTTGCCACCTAGTAATAGCGGCAGTTCCAGCATCTGATTAAAATCACAGTCATACAGCCAGCCCTGCCAGTCAATACTGATTAAATCCCTGCACATCACAGTCTGTAAATTATTTGCCGAAAAAGAGGCTTTCAACAAGCCCATATAGTTATTAAACTCACCTTTAGAAATCAGTGTACTACCAAAGCGTTTGATCGGCATATTGGTAATGGTAAATAAATGATTAAAGCTGATAGCAAACTGCTCACCCAGTTGTTTTTTATAATCGCTTTCAAGCCCGACCTGTGACGGCGGCAAAAACGCCCCGGTCGGGTTATATACCAGATTTAAAACATGATCACTGGAATCTGCATAGCCCAGCTGATTGAGCTGCCTGATGCCTTCAATACTGGCATCAAACACACCTTTACCGCGCTGTCCATCGACATTATCGGCCGTATAACAGGGCAAAGAGGCAACTACTTCGACCTGGTTTGCCGCCAGAAACTGGGCCAGATTTTGCTGCCCAGGTTCACTCAAAATCGTTAAGTTACAGCGGTCTATCACATGCACGTCAAGTGCCCTGGCGCGTTCAACCAGCCGCCTGAACTCAGGGTGTAGTTCGGGTGCGCCGCCGGTTAAGTCCAGTGTTTCAATCTGCCCGCTCGATAACAGCTTGATAATCTCGTTGATATTTTCATGCGACATCATTTCCTTGCGGTTTGGCCCGGCATCGACATGGCAGTGCAGACATTGCTGATTGCAGCGATAGCCAAGGTTTACCTGCAGGGTTTTTAAAGGCCCGCGTTGGATTGCGGGAAAATCTGTTTTTTCTAATAACGGCAAGGTTGCGAGCATAATAAACCTGATCGTGTTCTGTTGGAGTGTTGATATCTCCCATGATACATTGAGCGAAGAATCGTTACACTACTAAAACACATTGATTTGATAGCAATGTCATAACCGAGCTACAAAATGTCCCAGACCAGTGTCACAAGCCTGCAAACCATTCCGCTGGAACTGCTGGCCTTAAGCTTTATCCCCGTATTCCTGGTTGTGTTTATCCTCTACAAATGGTCACACAACTATAAATATTCCCTTTATGCTGTCAGCCGCATGTTAGGCCAGTTACTGTTAATCGGCTACTTTCTCAGCTACATCTTTCAGTCAGACAGCATATTATTAATGCTTGGCATCGTCATGATCATGGTCATCATCTCCAGTTCCATTGCTCTTAATAACATCAAACACAAAAACTGGACACAATACAAAATCGCACTGCTTTCGATCGGTCTCAGCGGCGGCCTGACGTTTGCGCTGATCACCCAGGGTGTTGTGCAATTAGATCCGTGGTATTACCCCAATTACTTTATCCCGCTGGCCGGCATGGTTTTCGCCAACTCGATGACCAGTGTCAGCCTTGCCGCCGAACGCTTCGAAGCCGAACATGAGCGCAACAACAGTTATTATGAATCACGAAACATCGCCTACAAGGCAGCGATGATTCCACAAACCAATGCCTTACTTGCCGTCGGCCTGGTGTCATTGCCCGGCATGATGACAGGCCAGATCCTTTCTGGTACCTCACCTTTGATCGCAGCACGCTACCAAATCATGGTTATGTGCATGATTTATGGTTCAGCAGGGCTGGCAGCCGCCATGTATTTGTACCTGAATAAAAAACACTATAACTGACCAAGCAAGCGATACTGCCCTGTCATTGAATGATTGATGACAATAAAACACCGGCCTTTTGTAATGCACGCCTAACATAGCAAGGCTGTTTGTGGATATTTTTTTACTGTCCATCACTCACTGCGGCCCTATGCACAGACCCGCATTGCATTACTACTTTTAAAGCTGCTGCACCGGTGTAGTCAACTTATTTTTTATATTGCTGCCTGATTTGATTTCTTTTCGCGCTTACCGCAAGCATCTACTCTAATAACTGACGCGACAATTTACATTCCGTTTAATTGTTCAAGACAGTGGCGTGAGTTTGAAACAAGTTGCCTGACCATAAGCGGGTCGGCTTTGATGTCTTTAACTTGTTCATACAATTCATCGACCTGCTTTGCGTTGACGCCAATCCGTTTCATTGCCTCAATAGCCGATGCCAGATACTGTTTATATTCATCATAATCAATAGCTGTTTTCTTTTTAATTCGATACGCCATGTTGAATATGTCTTTATCATCGAGCCTGGTTATTTTTTCTGTTTGCAGTTTTATCACTTGCTCAAGTGTGCTGTAGGTGAGGTGATCCGGGTCAGCGTTGTATAACGACATGCCGCGCATGCGTATGATATTTTCAGGGAATGCGCTCACTTGCTTTCGTGTTTTGTAATGCATTAACAACGCATAAGCATCAGCACCCTGATCGCCGAGAAAGTTATTATATTCACCCCACAACTCTTTATCCGACATTAACTGTGGGCCTATATACATCGATCTGAGGCAGTGGTAAACCTCATGATCAATAACAAAAGCCAGGTATTCATCGGCTAACAAACGCATCTTCTCTGGTATCTTTAATTGCTCATAGAGCACGGGGTGCAGAAGATGCTGTGTCGCTTTGCTTGTGTCTGCCGCCACCTCATCGGCATCGATAGTCAGTACACATATATTTTTCGCTCCCTCATAGGCATGCTCGGCCCTGAACAAAGAAGCTGAAGGCGACTGGCTTTCCAGCATTAATAAAATACGGCTGGCGCTGACATATATCAGGTCCTCCCGCAGCTTCGCCGGGTGTTCGTAGTCCAGACTAATCGGCGCATAACCGAGCAATAAATCCAGAGCCAGCATGTCTTCATTTGTTTCGTCTCCGCCCGAGAAGTTTATAAACTGAATATCAGGGTATAACAGATTGTAATGTTTGAGTTTTTCATCGAGAAGCATGGCGGCTGGCGAATTGACTGCTGCGGCCTGTGCTTTATCTTCACTGCTGCAATGCGATATTGCTGTAACAACAAACACATAAAAGATTAAATGACAGACTGATTTTGTTTTCCCTACATGCATCAGCTAAATCCCATTTACTTATGCCATATATATAATCTTAAATTGCAGATAATGAATTGATATGACTCAAACACTGGGCCGGGACTGACATGCATCATGCCAGCATCAATTATTAACAACTGACAGACTGCCAGTTGTGCATTATTTTTCATCAGAAAAAATAATCCCGCATAACAAGTCTTTATAATTAGACCACTCAAGCTATTGTTAAAGGGCCATGCTTTAACTAAGAGCCGGGCATTATCTGACATTAATCTCACGGCCTGTCTGACAATATATACACAATAAACCCGCTATCGTTAAACGTGTCGATCAGCATCGCAAAAATGATCCCAGCTATTGGTAGAAAACCGGCACAAAGTATGACTTTCCCCGCCGCTCAGAACAGGGCTTATACTGCAACTCAGCGAAACACTGGACGATTCAGATCAATAAGAGCATGATAAAGATATTGCAACATCACAGGAAAAAAAGCTTGTCATGCTGATACAACCGAGATCTTGAAACGAACTCTGCCAGCATAATTAATGGATTTTTTTACTGGGTTTTTACTCTCTCAGTATATTTTTTGGAGTTTGCTATGGCGCTACTAAACACAAAAAAAAATGCAAACGAAACCCTTCTGGCACAGCACATACATAACCGGACTATCAATACAGCCTTCAAAGTTCGTTTGCCAAATGGCCGTATTTTAAGCTTCGGCGACGGCGAACCTGAGTTTATCTTAACTGTTCATGATGATAATGCGCTGTCAGCAATTCTAGCGTTTGATGAACTGCGCTTTACCGAAGCCTATATAAATGGTGGCCTGGATATTGAAGGGCAAATCTGGGCTGTTATAAATTGCCGCGAGTCCTTGCGTGACCTGCATCCGCTGCATCACTTTTGGCAACGGATTCGGCCCTTTTTCACAGGTCAGCTGCGTACAAACAAGCATGCGATACACGACCACTATGAATTTGATACTGAATTTTTTCTAAGCTTTCTGGATTCAAGCCGCTGTTATTCACAAGCTCTGTTTGAACATGATGATGAAACACTTGAAACCGCTCAATTACGGAAACTGCAGACCATCGTCAACAGCTGCAAGCTCAAAGCGGGCGACCGGGTGCTCGACGTAGGCGGTGGCTGGGGTACATTTGTCGAGTACGCCGGCAAACAAGGCATAAAGGTTACCGCGCTTACGCTTGCACAAAATTCGCAGCGTTATATCAATGATTTAATACAGCGACTTGCACTGCCCTGCCAGGTAAAACAGGTCGATTTTTATCAGTATGTGTCGCCTGAACCTTATGATGCCATTGTTATTCTCGGCGTTATGGAGCACCTGCCGAACTATCGTGCCGTTCTGCAGCAGCTCCAGCGATTGCTCAGGCCTGGCGGTAAGATTTACCTGGACGCCAGTTCTTTCCGGGAAAAATATTCTAAACCAACCTTTATATCGCGTTACGTGTTCCCGGGAAACCACCGTTATTTTTGTTTGCATGACTTTTTATCTCAGCTCTCTAAAACAAATTTTGAATTAATAAGGCTTGATAACGACCGCCACAGTTACTACCTGACCTGCAGACAATGGGCTAGAAACCTTGAGGCGGCACGTGATGACATCATTAATCGCTGGGGGCAGCAGCATTACCGAATATTTAACCTCTACCTCTGGGGCTCGGCACATTCTTTTTTTAACCGCAGTATGGATGCCTACCGGCTTGTTCTCGAGTTTCCTGCGCCGGCTTGTCAGAAGACTCTGCAGCAGCAGAGTCTTCCACAAATAAATAATATGGATTCAAAGCTTCAGCCATAGTAACATCAGCAGACAATAACTCATCAACACCACTGACCACTCTCGGTATATGCGAATCACTACATGAGACAACTCAACTACACCCTGAAATCTATCATAATATCGGCCCTGCTCTGGTTGCTGGACTCGGTCACTCACTTTTATATTTTCAAGGAAAGCCAGCTGGAATTTATCCCCTCTGAAACCAACGAGCTCTGGATGCGGCTAAGCATCGTAATATTATTTATCGCATTTGGCTTTTATGCCGACAGACAAACAATGACCATTTTAAAAAAGGAAAAAGAAAAGCGTGTTATCTTTGATGCCACCATCGGTTCTAGCCAACACATACTTAACAATCTGTTAAACCAGATGCAATACTTTAAAACCAAAGCCGATGGTGAAAATATTTTCGATGACGAAGAGAATTATCTGTATGAAAAAGCCATCGACGACGGCAAGCAACTGGTAAAAAAACTAAGCGCCGTGAAAGAACTCACCGAAGAAAACATATTATCGTCTGTTTACCCGACTCATAATAATCAAAACAACAGCTGATCAGCACACAAAGAAACAGCGCAGTGGCTGGCGTATTATCAGACTTCGCCGTACTGTTCGGACCCGGATAACCAGCGCCTGATTAAGGGCTCGACAATTTCTGAATGGTCCTTAATAATATTTTCGGCACTGGCATGAACATGCGCAATTAACTGTTCATCACGAACAATATCAGCGATGCGAAACTGCATCATGCCGGTCTGCTTTGTGCCCAGCACTTCTCCGGGGCCACGGATTTTCAGGTCTTCTTCTGCGATATCAAAACCACTGTTCGTTTCGCGCATCACCGCCAGTCTTTTCTTTGCCGTGCTGGACAATGGCTTGCTATACATCAGTACACAGCTACTGGCTGCAGAGCCTCGACCGACACGGCCACGCAACTGATGCAGCTGTGACAGACCCAGTCGTTCTGCATTTTCTATGATCATTAAAGAGGCATTGGGAACATCTACCCCCACTTCGATCACCGTAGTCGCCACCAGCAGATTTATGTCTTTGTTTTTAAACTGCTGCATGACCGCTTCTTTATCGGCCGCTTTCATGCGCCCATGAACCAGTCCAATACTGAACTCAGGCATTTGCTCTTGCAACAAAATCTGAGTTTCTTCTGCGGCCTGGCACTGCAAAACCTCGGACTCTTCAACTAACGTACAGACCCAGTAGATCTGGCTGCCTTCAGCAATGGCGGCGTGCACGCGGCGGATCACATCCGGTCTTCTGGCTTCAGGCAGGACCACGGTTTTAACCGGTGTTCTGCCGGGCGGCAACTCATCAATCACCGACACATCCAGATCGCCATAGGCGGTCATCGCCAGTGTTCTTGGAATCGGTGTCGCTGTCATAATTAACTGATGGGCTGAAACGCCCTTGTTTTTCAAGGCCAGTCTCTGGTGCACGCCAAAACGATGCTGTTCATCAATCACCACCATTGACAGGTGATGAAAAGCAACATCGTTCTGAAACAATGCATGTGTGCCGACCACTATACTGGCCTCGCCATTGCTGATGATTTCGAGCATTTCACGACGCTGTTTTACTTTTGTTTTTCCGCTCAGCCAGGCCACTTTTAAACCCAGCACATCAGCCCATACGCTAAAGTTTTGAAAATGCTGTTCGGCCAGAATTTCTGTCGGCGCCATTACCGCAGCCTGGCGACCTGCGTTTACCGCCATCAGACAGGCGGCAAACGCGACCACGGTTTTACCCGAGCCAACATCACCTTGCACCAGTCTTAACATCGGTCTGGCCAGCGCGATGTCTTTTTTTACGACTTCAATAACTTTAGCCTGTGCCGAGGTTAGCGCAAACGGCAGCCGCTTTAAAAACAACTGTAACAACTCGCCGCCATCCGACAGTACGTCTGCCGCTTGTGACTGTATTTTTTCCCGCAGCTGTTGCAGGCTTAACTGATGCGCGAGCAGTTCCTCAAAAGCCAGTCGTTGCTGTGACGGGTGCACACCTTCTTCTAATGCAGTTAACGGGACATCAGCTGGTGGCCTGTGGATAAAATTTATCGCGGCTTTTAAATCCATTGACTGCGTAAAAGGTAGCTTTGTCGTTGCAGCACCGGACAAATAGTCTGTTAACAAATCATTATCAGCCTGGTTTAACAGCGCCAGAACCTGATCAATAAGGTGTTTTAAGGTCAGCTGATGTACGCCTTCTGTTGTCGGGTAAACAGGTGTCAGCGTTTTTTCGTCCTGTACGGCAGACTGATCCGTGAGTTTAGTAAATTCAGGGTGGATCATTTCAAGGTGGTTGCTAACGCGTCGTGCTTCACCATAACAGCGCAGGCGCGAACCTTTGCATAAGGTTTCCTGCTGGGCTTTACTGAAATTAAAAAACCGCAGTTTGATAGCACCGCTGGTATCGGCCAGGTGTACCATTAACATGCGCCGGCGCTGACGACCACTGCGACTAAAACTTATCGCCGAGTGCTCAACAACACCTTCTATCACCACTCTGGCTGAATGATACAGCGATCCTATGGCTACAGTCTTTGTGCGGTCTTCATAACGAAGCGGCAGGTGAAACAATACATCCTGCAGGCGATGCAGATTTAACCGCGCCAGCTTTTCTGCCATGCGCGGCCCGACTCCTTTTAAGCCAGTCAGCGATTCTAAATCAATGCATTGTTTAGGGGAGGATGACAAAACAGTTCAACTGTAAACGCTCTCTCAACCGTCCAGCTCCAGCACCGCGTCCATTTCCACGCCGGCATCCTTCGGTAGCTGCGCCACACCAATGGCCGCACGTGCCGGATATGGCTGCTGAAAATAATCGGCCATGACTTCGTTTACAATAGGAAAGTGACTCAGGTCCGTTAGAAATACATTAAGCTTGGCAACATCTTTCAGACTGCCTCCGGCCGCCTCAGCCACGGCCGTCAGATTATCAAAAACACGGCGAATTTCGGCTTCAATATTGCCCTCGATCATTTCCATGGTTTCAGGGATCAGCGGAATCTGGCCTGACATATAAACAGTCGTGCCGACCTTTACTGCCTGTGAATAAGTACCGATTGCCTGAGGAGCCTTATCTGTTGAAATAATTTCGCGGGCCATAATGTCTTCTCTAAAAGTTAAGTATCAAAAGTATATGATTATGTCAGTCGACATGTAAAGCAGCTGAATGTTTTAACGCATTCGCCAAATTTTAGAAACCGGCTGCATTGCTCGCAGGCGCCGCATAACGCTTGCCAGATGCAGCCGGTCTTTTACGCTGATAACAAAAGTGATGTGACTGATAACGCCGTCCCGGTCTTCAATATCTACGCCTTCGATATTTGCGTTTTCTTCCGATATGCCCGTAGCCAGTCTGGCCAGTACGCCTGGCTGGCTTCTTACTTCAGCGCATATGCGCGTAGTGAAATCACCATCCAGCTCTTCCATCCATGTTACATCGACCAGCTGATCTCGTGAGTGACGTAAAGATTCAATATTGTTACACCCCTCTCGGTGAATCACGATACCCCGCCCTTTATTAAACACGGCGACGATATGATCGTTGGGAATAGGGTAACAACATTTGGCATACGACACGACCATGCCTTCGGTACCGCTTATTGCTAACGGTGCCAGAGACTGCACACTCAGTGCTTCAAATTCTTCGCTGTCTTCATCACTAATATTCGGTAACAGTCGTCGCGCAACCAGACTTGGCGGCCGGTTGCCGAGACCAACGTCAATCAGCAGCTCATCTAAACGACTGAAATTTAAATCTTTTAAAACAGTCTCTACATTTTTTTTATCAAGCTCTGCAATGTTTGTAGAATACACTTTCAAGCAGCGGTTCATCAGCCGCGTGCCTTGCGCCAGCGCTTCACCGCTTTTTAAACTCTTCAGGTAGCTGCGGATATTGCTTCTGGCTCTTGCGCTGACAACATAATTTAACCAGACAGGATTCGGGCGCGCCATCGGTGATGTTACAATATCAACTGTTTGACCGCTGTATAAAGGCGTGTTCAACGGTGCAAACTGATGATCGAGTTTTGCTGCGACGCAGGTATTACCGACACCGGTGTGCACGGCATAAGCAAAGTCTACGGGCGTAGAGCCTTTAGGTAACTTGATAACATCACCTTCGGGTGTATAGACAAATATTTCATCGGGGAATAAGTCAACTTTTACATTGTCTAAAAACTCAATCGGATTACCGGCTTGTTGCTGCATTTCCAGCAAGCCTGTGAGCCAGTCACGTGCCCTGGCCTGGGCACCCTGGTGGCCGTGTGAATCATCGCCGTTTTTATAAAGCCAGTGTGCAGCGATTCCGGCTTCGGCAAACTCTTCCATTTCACGGGTTCTGATCTGTACTTCCATCGGTATTGCATGAGGGCCGTACATCGCGGAATGCAAACTTTGGTAACCATTGCCTTTTGGTATCGCGATATAATCTTTGAAGCGTCCCGGAATGGGTTTAAATAAATTATGCACCACACCCAGCACACGGTAACAGTTGTCAACCGTCTGCACCACAACCCTGATAGCATAAACATCAAACACCTTTTTAAAAGGCAGGCGTTTGGTTTTCATTTTGCGGTAAAGGCTGTAGAGATGTTTTTTACGGGCAAAGGCCTCGCCATCTATATCCAGCTCTATCAGCCGGTTTTTAATCGCTGTATCCAGTGTCTGAATGATTTCTTTACGATGGCCACTGACATTTTTTACCGCTTCTTTCAGCACCGCATAACGATAGGGGTACATCGACTGAAAACCCAGGTTTTCCAGTTCAACACGTAATGAGTTTATGCCCAAGCGCTGAGCAATAGGCGCATAGATTTCCAGTGTCTCTTTGGCTATGCGGCGTTTTTTTTCCGGGCGCATCACGCCAAGCGTGCGCATATTGTGCAGGCGGTCAGCAAGCTTGATCATGATCACACGAATATCACGCGCCATCGCCAGCAGTACTTTCTGGATATTTTCAGCCTGCTCTTCTTGCTTGTTTTTATTTTCAATTTTGGTGAGTTTGGAAACGCCATCGACTAATTCGGCAACATCTTCACCAAACTCTTTTGAGATTTGTTCTTTTGAGCTGGGTGTATCTTCGATCACGTCATGCAGAATCGCCGCGACGATGGTACGGGAGTCGACGTGCATTTCCGCCAGAATTCGCGCCACGGCGATGGGGTGATAAATATACGGCTCGCCGGTCATGCGTTGCTGGCCTTCGTGCGCATGAGCACCGAAGAGGTAGGCCTGGTAAACATCTTTGATCTGGGCCTCGTCCATATAAGGCTCGAGCTCCAGACATAAATCGCTGATTAAATAACGCTCTTCATCAGCAACCAGTGCCGATTCTTCAACCACCTCCAGCTGCTTCTGTTCAGACATTTATTTGCCAGCTCACATCAGCACCTGCCGCTGAGACAGGTGCAATATAATTATTCTGCTGCAGCAGATACTTCCTCATCACTCACAACCGATTCCATGGCATGCTCCATTGCCGTCACATCAGTCAGTATAGAGTTGGTTACGAGGCCTTCTGAAATTTCTCGTAACGCAATAACCGTGGGCTTATCATTATCTTCGGTTACCATTGGCGCACCGCCCATAGAAATCTGGCGGGCACGTTTTGATGCCACCAGTACTAACTGAAAACGGTTTTCTACATTATCAAGACAATCTTCTACTGTTAAACGAGCCATGTTATTTCACCTTTTGAAATCTTATAAATAAAACGTTTTAATTGAGCAAATCAACCAGCAATGCTTTCAGGCGCTGATCTTGTTTTGAAATCGTCAGGCGATTAGCGACTAAAATGGCGCGCATTTCTTGCAGCGCAATATTAAAGTCATCATTCACAATCAGGTAATCAAATTCGCCATAATGTGACATCTCACTTTCTGCATCACGCATCCGGCGGTCAATCACTTCTTCACTGTCTGTGCCGCGGCCGGAGAGCCGCAAGCGTAATTCTTTTTTCGATGGCGGCAAAATGAAAACCGATACATTATCAGTAATCTGTTTCCTTACCTGCTGCGCGCCCTGCCAGTCAATTTCCAGAATCACATCCTTGCCGCTGGCCAGCAACGCTTCTACATGCTGCTGCGATGTGCCGTAATAGTTATCAAAGACTCTGGCATGTTCTAAAAACTCAGCCTTGTCTACCATCGACACAAACTCGGCCTCATTGATAAAATGATAGTGCACGCCGTCAACTTCACCCTCACGACGTGGCCGTGTGGTATGCGAGACGGATACGACCACCTCATTCGAGGTGCCCAGTAATTCACGTAATAAGCTGGTTTTGCCTGCACCAGATGGCGCAGAGATGATATATAGCGTGCCTGTACTCAAGTGACTATCTGTTTTATTAAATGGACAGCATAGAATAACTGATTTTCGGCTTTAAAGGGAGGGCAATGCCCCATAAATCACGCATTTTGATGTATTTTTCTGTTAAACAACAGGATCTGCAGGCCTTTATGCGCTATCGGTCGCGTCGTGCTTTTGTTCAGGGCCAAGCTGCGTCTTCTCAAGTTCGAGGCCATACCAGTCGCGGGCAGACGTTACAGGCTTCTTTTGCATTATTAAACGTCCACAGACGGCTGCCCTCAGCCATCAATCTGATTGATGGTTATTGGCCAATTTTTGAAGATAATACATCTGCTTTATACTGTTTATGAGCCATGCAAGCCATCTTATATTCAAATGATGAATCCCGGCTGTCATGTTCATGAATTTATGATGACAGTTGAGCATGACTTAACGGCAACAATAGCCATCAGCTGCATCGGCCCACTCTCTCTAGCCGGCCATTCTCACCGGCAAGCGCTTCGCCCCCCAGTCTCCGGCAGTGGCTTCAAATACACCGGCGACTTTAGTACCACATGACTGACAGCAGCCTTCGGCATCCAGGTTCCATTGTCCCAGCACATACCAGTCACGTTCTATCAATAATTCACCGCACTGGTGGCACCAGGTACTGTCTGCATCCCGGTCATGCACATTGCCCACATAGGCATATCGCACACCGGCTTTGATCGCAATATCTCTGGCCATGGTCAGCGTCGGAGCGGGCGTTGCGGCCACATTCATCATTTTAAAATCCGGGTGGAAGGCCGTGAAATGCATCGGCATATCGACCCCCAGATTCTCAACAATCCACTCGCACATTGCCGTCAGTTCTTTTACCGAGTCATTGTATCCGGGAATGATTAACGTTGTGGTTTCGAGCCAGCAATCTGTCTCGTGTTTAATATATTTCAGCGACTCCAGTACTGCTTCGAGATGGCCGCCTGTTATCTTATGATAAAAGTCTTCGCTAAATGCCTTTAAATCGACATTGGCGGCATCCATCCACTGATAAAACTCTGTACGCGGCTCAGGGTTGACATAAGCGGCCGTGACTGCCACCGATTTAATGCCTTTTTGACGACACGCCTGGGCCACATCAATCGCGTATTCATGGAAAACTACCGGGTCATTATACGTATACGCCACACTCCGGCAGCCATGCCTGGCCGCCGCTTCAGCAATCATTTCGGGGCTGGCAGCATCGGCCAGCGTGTCCATTTCGCGCGACTTGCTTATATCCCAGTTCTGGCAAAATCGACAGGCCAGATTACAACCGGCTGTGCCAAATGAAAATACCGGCGTGCCGGGTAAAAAATGATTTAACGGTTTTTTTTCGATAGGATCAATACAAAAACCACTGGAACGGCCATAGGTTGTTAACACCAGTTCATTGTTTTGATTGGCGCGCACAAAACACAGGCCTTGCTGGCCCTCGTGCAGTTTGCATTCGCGCGGGCATAAGTCACACTGCACTCGCCCATCATCAAGTAGATGCCAGTATTTCGTTTTTACAATAGATGAATCAGACATCACGCCACCCTCTTGAGTATGAGAATTTAGTAATATTGCAGACTGTCGCTGCACGATCCCTCAAGCAATATAGATACTCTTAATAGAAAACATAACGACACTGCCACTCTATTGCAAGTATGATAAATGTCCTTATTATATAAATAGATCAAGAAACACTTAATTTAAGGGGTGTTGTCATGAGTCAGTTTTCTAAACATAGTCGGGCACCTGCCGTTGCCGGTATGTTTTACCCGGCGGATGTTAATACACTAAAACGTGAGATCCGGGATTACCTTGATAACGCCCGTGAAACCTCTGAGCCTTCCCAGCCACTGCCCAAAGCTCTGGTAGTACCCCACGCCGGTTATATCTACTCCGGTCCGGTCGCAGCTTCCGCCTACAAACAGCTGCTGCCACTGAAACATCAGATCAGCCGGGTGGTGATACTCGGCCCCAGCCATAAAGTGGCTTTTAGCGGCCTCGCCGTACCCGAATCGGAGCGCTTTATTACCCCGCTAGGGGCCATTGCAATCGATCAGCAAGCCATTGCACAACTGGCCGACCTCAATCAGGTTATTGTTTCTGAGCAGGCTCACCGCGAAGAACACAGCCTCGAAGTTCAGTTACCCTTTTTGCAGGAAATTCTTGATGATTTCACTCTCGTACCCATCGTCGTCGGTGATGCCAGCATGCAGGATGTTGCCGAGGTCATCAATCGGCTCTGGGGTGATCAACATACCCTGATTGTGATCAGCACCGACCTCAGCCACTACCATGAATATTACCAGGCTAAACAACTCGACCGAGCCACCAGCGACGCGATCGAAAACCTTAAACCCGAACTCATCAATTATGAAGACGCTTGCGGGCGCAACGGCTTGAAAGGCATGTTATCGGTGGCCAGAGAAAAGCACCTTAGTATTAATACACTCGATCTCAGAAATTCCGGTGACACCGCCGGATCAAAAGACAGTGTTGTTGGATACGGTGCCTATGCCATCCATTAAACTCTCGGAAGAGGATCAGAAAACCTGTATCGATGTAGCCAGAGCCTCTATTCTCTATGGCCTTAAAACAGGAAAACCACATCTTATCAATACCGAAGAATACTCTGCTGCTTTACAACAACAGCTGGCCAGCTTTGTTACCCTGTACAAAAACTCGCAACTCAGAGGTTGCATCGGCTCACTGGAAGCGCATCAGCCACTTATTAACGACATTGCCGAACACGCATATGCCGCGGCTTTTCATGACCCGCGTTTTCCCGCTTTGCTGGAAGACGAATTTAAACAGCTGAGTCTGGAGATTTCAGTGCTCAACCCGCCTCAAGCGATGAGCTTCGTCAATGAACAGGATCTATTGCAACAAATACGCCCCGGCATTGACGGACTGATCCTGCAATATGACTTTAACCAGGGCACTTTCTTACCCAGTGTGTGGCAACAGTTGCCCGACAAAAAAGATTTTTTTAATCATTTAAAAGTCAAAGCCGGCTTAACCACTGACTGGTGGAACGATAATGTAAGCGTGAGCCGTTACCAAACACTGAGTTTTGAAGAAAAAAAAAGGTAACAATTGCAGATCATTAGCTTTCAAAACCAACATAATAATGAGCACACAATTACAGCCATCTGCAAAAAACAAACGCCTTTATTTTATCTTTAAAACCTCACTACCTGTTTTCTCAGACTATATTTATGATGCATATATTATCGCCGCATCTTTTCAGCCACCACAGCTTGTTAATAATGGAGGGTAAACACCAGGCTAACAGTTTTCTTTATTATCTGCTCCAGCAGGTTAGTTTGCTTATGCCTACGTACAAAAAACTGCCTTTCGTTTCCATAATCGGCCACAACAGACTGTCGCTGAATTTGTTTTATTATTATTTTCAATACAGCCGCCGATATATCTGTTATAAGCTGCATTCATCTGCGACTAAAGTCGTAGATTTGTTAATCTTATACGCTCTGCGCCTAATTCTTTTAGAACTATTAATCGTTAGTTTGCTATTATCAAACAACTATTAATTAAAAAAATCAGCTACAGGAACCGAAAGCAGGTATATGGAAACCAAAATATTAGTCGTTGATGATCATGAGCTGTTGCTCGATAGCCTGGAAATAATACTTCGTGATGTTAGCGATGACTTACAGATTTTAAAAGCCAATACCTGCAAGTCGGCTTCTGATATTATTTTAAACGAAACAGAGCTGTCTTTAGTTCTTCTCGACCTGAATCTACCTGATGCTCATGGCATTAATCTTTTACTCGATCTCACTAACCGCTACCCTCTGTTACCGATTGTCATTTTATCCAGCTCTGAAGACCGCATTGAAATGCATCAGTGCTTAAATAACGGCGCGCTGGGTTTTATCCCTAAAACCTCACCTGCAAAAACGATTGTCCATGCCGTTAGACTGGTGCTATCTGGCGGTATTTATATACCCGAAGAGTTACTTTCTGACGACAACGATACTCTGGCAGCACAATCAAAGCTTCAGCTCACGCCTCGCCAGATTGAAGTCTTGAAATTATTGATATCCGGTGTTTCAAATAAAGAAATCGCGACAACTCTAGGTTGTGCAGAAGCCACGATTAAAACACATATTACGGCTGTGCTTAAAGGCTTAGGTGTTGCTAACCGAACTCAGGCGGTTCTTGCCGCACAAAAACTAGGCTACTTCAGTAATCGGACCTATCCGTCACAATAGCGCGCATTAACTAACCGCTAATGCGCGCCTCAACATCCCTGGCTTGTGCCAGTCATAATACCAGCACTTCCGCTACGACGCGTAACCATTCTGGTTTTGATCCCCTGTACAGTTTACCCGCCGCTGAGGCAGGCAGCTGATGCCTGTATCCAGCCCCCCCCGATGAAATGACCTCAGGTTTTATAAGCGACTGATACCTCGGTTTATTAACTAACCGGTATTTTTTGCAAGAAGACTCTCAGGTTTGATGGATGCAGGGGTTTATGCAGCAGCTGATAGCCGCTCTCTTCCGCCTCTTTTAAGCGATCGCTTGCGGTGTCTCCGGTAATGACTAATGCCGGAATACTGGCATTAAATAACGCATTAATGGCGACAATCGCCTCAATACCTGTCTTATTCTGTCTCAAGCGGTAATCCACCAGCAATACATCTGGTGCATATTCATATTCCTTTAACTTATCAATCGCTTCTTCTTCTGATGCAAAGGCAAGAACCTTACACTGCCAGCTTTCTAATAAATTATGAAGCCCGTCACGAATACTTTTTTCGTCATCAATGATGACCACAAAATGACCCAGCGGTTTGGGCGTGTAATTAACTTCACTATCTATTTGTTCGGGTGCAAGTTCGGGCTTCCCTAACGGCACCGTAAAATAAAACATCGAACCCTTATCAGGTGCTGATTCTACCTGCACCCTGCAGCCAAGCAAATCACACAGTCGTTTTACAATAGAAAGACCAAGCCCCAGTCCTTTTCCACGGTCTCTTTCGGGGTTATCCAGCTGCACAAATTCTTCAAAAATATCGCTTATATATTCATCACTAATACCAATGCCCGTATCAATCACCTTTAAAGTAGCCAGCCCGGGATGCTCTTCAACAGTCAGACTAACATAACCGTTTTGAGTATATCGAATACCATTAGAAGTCAGATTTCGTATTATCCTCTCGAGCAACACAGGGTCTGTAAACAGACAGACATCTGTCGGCGGTAGCTCAAACAACAGGCCTTTATCTTCAGCGTAGGAGCGACAGTCAACTTTGATATTATTAAAAATACTTTGTAGTTTAAAATGCACGGGTTTTGGTGTCACGACACCTGCGTCCAACTTTGAGATATCAAGCAGAGCATTGAACAGACTCTCCAGTGACTTTACTGAATTATATATATTACTAATTACCGGATAGTTTTCACCTTTTCCTATGCGCTCTTCTAATATGGTCACATTCAACATCAGCGCATGCAGTGGCTGCCTCAGGTCATGACTTGCTGCTGCAAGAAATTTAGACTTTGCCTTGTTTGCCTGCTCCGCCTCTTCTTTCTGAATTCTCAACTGCACAACAAGATCGGAGTTTTCAAAGCGCAGTCTCAATGTTTCAATAAGCGATTTATTCAGGTTTTTACTGAAATAATATAATGACAACGTAAACACCAGCACCATAGAACTCATCATCAAATATAACGTATCCTCCATAAACAACATTCTTATTGCCAAAGGAAAGAGTAACGCCGGAAAAAATATGTACAGACCCTGTAAATAAATGGTATTGGATGAGAATGCAGAGGCTCCAATGCCCGCCAGTATAAACAATACAAAAAACTGATAACCCATCTCAAGCGATGGGAACATCATCATAGCGCCAATACCCCAGATTAATCCGGTAATGCCGAGAGCCGTAATAATGTAATAACTATATTGTCGTGCGTTTTCAGCTGTGAGAGCGGGGTTAAACTTAAAATGTATATACGCTCTTATCAGTAACACCAAAGACAGGGCGCCCCCCCAGCAGTACAACAACGTGGGGGCTACCACGTCCCACATAACATAGGCAAAAGCAGTCGCTGTCATCGCATATGTAATAAGAATAAAATAAACTGACGTGTTTAATGTTTTAATTTGTTCAAACAAAATCGCCTGGCTATAGTCATTTTTAACTAAGTCCATACTACTCATAAATCCCTCACCAACTTATATTCTTATTATAAAAATGCATTTCTTTATTGATACACCCATTGATCTAGCACATTGTTTTTTGTTGCGCCGATACTTTTTTTTGCCTTTCAGCAAAAGAAAAACAACTAATGCCAACCTGTTACGGCCACGCCTGATAGATCCAAACCGCTTTTCTTTTTATATTTGCATGGCTCTCAGATAAACCGCCTGTCACAGCATTGACCAGCCCCATGTTCAAGAGCATATAACATACGTGTCGTGCAATTTGACAGTATAGCTCAGTAAATATAAAACCATAATCGTGCCGGCTAGTTCACAGCCGACTATAGCTGTTCCACGGCTATTTGACTTACGCCTTGGCATTCATAATGCGCGATCACTGGCATTGTT
>JAOUKT010000085.1 GCA_029882395.1 Gammaproteobacteria bacterium | reverse complement strand
CGGAGCTGGTTAATAGTTTAACGGCTTCAGGGGTGGTCGGTAGAGCCGCAGGTCAGGATTTGATAAATCTGACATGCTGGAACCCAAGAGATTACACCCAGGACCGTCATCAAACGGTCGATGATCGTTCCTATGGCGGTGGCCCGGGAATGGTGATGAAAGTTGAACCATTAAGAGACACGGTTAACGACATCAAAAAGCAAACAGCGTTTAATGCGGATACTGCAAAGGTGATTTATTTAAGCCCGCAAGGTAAACCGTTTAATCAGCTGGCAGCTAAAGAACTGGCGAGCTGTTCGCAATTGATTTTTATAGCAGGTCGATACGAAGGTGTCGATGAGCGTTTCATCGAAACAGAAGTCGATGAAGAATGGTCGCTAGGCGATTACGTGTTAAGCGGTGGAGAACTGCCGGCGATGGTGATGATGGATGCCATCGCACGGATGATTCCCGGTGTGCTGGGTGATAATGAGTCGGCTCAACAGGACTCATTTATGAATCAGTTACTGGACCACCCGCACTATACGCGGCCAGAAGAGTTAGATGATTTGAAGGTGCCGGCGGTTTTGACCAGTGGTGACCATCAAAAAATCGAACAATGGCGGCGTCAGCAAGCCCTGGGGCGTACCTGGTTACGCCGGCCTGACTTGCTAAAAGAATTAGAGCTAGGCGATGCCGATCAGAAGTTACTTGATCAGTTTATTGCAGAGCATAATGGGTAAGTTGAAAGACTAACCTTGAGAATTTAAATTTAAAATTAACAGGCTGACAAAGCCACGTTATTCGGAGTTAAGGCAATGGCCAATATTATCGATCAACTCGATGCAGAGCAAATGAACAAAGAGATCCCTGCGTTTGCACCAGGTGATACTATTGTTGTTAAGGTTCGTATTAAAGAAGGCGAGCGTGAACGTATCCAGGCATTTGAAGGTGTTTGTATCAGCATTCGTAATCGTGGTTTAAATTCTGCTTTTACAGTTCGCAAAATTTCACACGGTGAAGGTGTTGAGCGTGTGTTCCAGACATACAGCCCGATCATTGCTGAAATTGAAGTTAAGCGTCGCGGTAAAGTTCGCCAGGCTAAACTGTACTACCTGCGTGGTCTGACAGGTAAAGCGGCACGTATTAAAGAAAAACTGGGTTAAAACACTTTTATTGGGTAACTTATCGAATTCTTCGGAAAGTCACTGCACAGTGTTAGTAAAACCAAAAAAAAACGGATACCGGTTGCATAACGGGTGTCCGTTTTTTTTGTCTGTGATTTTATTGATGAGCGCTGTCCAGGCAGAGGCTGCCGATACGGTTAAACAGGCACCCGGCATTGATTTATCGAGGCTTAAATTTGCAACACCGCAATTATCTGTTCGCTTAATTGAGCAGCATCAGCAAAAACTCGAACCAGGTTCCGAAACCTGGCTGAGCTGGGAAAAAAAGCACCTGCAGCTGCTTTCAGAGCTGGGTAACTGGTCGCAGATTATTGAAAGAATTAATACCCGGCAGCTAACTATCCCCGAAGACTACCGCGCCTGGTTCGCATTATTAAAAGCGACAGCGCAGTTGAAGCTGTCGCGTGCTGGCAAGGTACGTGGTGACATTCGTCGCCTCATCTGGTCCGATACCGATTTAACAACAGAGCAGATCGCGTCGGCAAGAAGGCTGATTATCAGGAGCTATTTAATAGAAAATAAAGCCGCGGATGCTCAGCGTGCGATGCTCAGGTATCAGCAGGATTATGGCGAAGGCGGTTTGCCGTGGCGGCTGTTACAGACAAAAGTATTGCTGGCAACACAGCGTTTTCAGCAAGCGGCGCGTTTAATGGCAAAAGAAAAAGAGGATTCGGTGCAGCCATTAAAACAACTGACGCGACTAAAGGCCGGGCTTGACGGCGCACAATATACCTATAAAAAAGCACTGCAATCGGCGCTGCAAACGGAAGCGGTCAGCAGTCAAAATATAAAAAGACAAAACTGGATGCTGGCGTATATAGCGGCAGGGCTAGAGCGGCATTACAAGGCCGAAATAGAAGCACTGGAATATGCCCTGATCACAGGCGTGGCAGACGCCGATCATGATTTGATTGCGGTTAGTGCGGCCTTGTTATGGCAAAAATACCTGCAGTATGCCGAGTACCTGGGTAATCAAAACCATTTGTTGACCGGAGATGATGAGGCCTGGTTTGCGCACGCGTCTGATCGTTTTGAAACGCAGCCGACAGAGGCGCGGGCTTTGTTGGCGTATGTCGGCATCAAGGCCTCGGTTCCGGCACGGCGGCAGCTGGCGTTTACACAATTATCCGTCTTAATCGATAAAAAGATAACAAGCGGTATTCGCTTAATTGAGCTTTTGTTTTCGGACCCAGGCTTGTTTGACAGCGTGCAAAAAGTACCGATCGAGATTCGTTATCAGTTGCTGGACTATGCGCTTTCTCGAGGCAAGATAAAACGTGCGGCCCGCTTATTCGAGTTTTTGCCGCAGCCACCGGAAGGCAAAAAACGCCTGGCCTGGGATATGAGAAGAGCGCGGGTCCTGGTGCTGGGCGGTGAGTATAAACAGGGGGCTGAAGTGTTACTGGCGCTGCTAAAGCACGAGACGCTGAGCGTGGAAAGCTTAAACCGCTTAATGCAGGTTATCTTTGACTTACAAAAAGTGGAGCAGCATGGTCTGGCGATCGAGCTGTTTGATGCAATAGACAGCCGCAGCCAGGACCCTGAATTACAACGAGAGCTGAGGTTCTGGTCTGCTGAATCGTATCAGGCCCTGCAGCAGTATGAAGTGTCGGCACACTTATACCTGACATCGGCGCTGATGATTGCTGAAAAACAGTCCGATCCCTGGTCGCAAACGGCACGTTATAAAGCCGCAGAAGTTTTGACTATGGCAGGCCTTATCGATGATGCAAGGTCGTTATTGCAGCAGTTATTAAAATCGACTAGCAATAGCAATCGAAAAGCTATCATCAAGCAAAAGTTGCAGGAGTTATGGCTGCTGGAAGGCAAGCCGGTTAGCGATGGCGGTTAAATCGAAAGCCTCTGTTCACTATGACGCGGTTATTGCCTTGCCTTTCTGTCATCTGGGGGTAAGTGTCGAGGCAGGTGCTGTTATCGGCTGTGATTACCTTGCGGCTGATACAGATGCCTTTCAGCCTGAACATGAGCTTATCGATAAGGTGATTGAGCAGTTACAGGCTTACAGTGACAATGCACAATACGTGTTCGATTTAAACTTGAAGCTGGAAGGCACCCCGTTTCAGCGGCGTGTCTGGAAGCGGTTGTTAAAAATCCCTGCCGGTACGGTTCTCACCTATGGCGAGCTGGCGAATCAGCTATCGAGCTCAGCTCGTGCTGTCGGCAATGCCTGCCGAGCTAACCCCCTGCCTTTACTGGTGCCCTGCCATAGAGTGGTGGCGGCCAGCGGTCTTGGCGGCTTTGCGGGGGCAAGCACAGGTTATCTAATCAGTATAAAACGTCAATTATTACGCCATGAAGGCCTTGAATTTTGAAATCTGATCCCTATATAGATGCTAAATATTTTATTGGAGATTAACTAAATGAGCGTAGAAGCAAAAAAAGAAACCATGGAGTTTCAGGCAGAAGTACAACAGCTACTGAAACTGATGATCCATTCAATGTACTCGAATAAAGAAATCTTTGTTCGTGAGCTGGTCTCTAATGCATCGGATGCCTGTGACAAACTGCGCTTTGAAGCTCTGGCAAAAGATGAATTATACGAAGGTGACGGCGATCTAAAGATCCGTGTTGCTTTTGATAAGGAAGCCAATACGGTAACGATTTCTGATAACGGTATCGGCATGGATCGCGATGAGCTGATTGCCAATATCGGTACCATCGCCAACTCCGGTACCAAGAAGTTCATGGAAGCACTGAGCACTGAACAGGTTAAAGATGCCGAGATGATTGGCCAGTTTGGTGTGGGTTTTTATTCAAGCTTTATCGTCGCTGACAGGATTACAGTTGAAACACGCCGCGCTGGTGCCAGTAAAGAAGAAGGTTATCGCTGGGAGTCTGATGGTGAAGGTGCTTATTCGATAGAAAACATTGAAAAAGAAAGCCGCGGTACCGATATTATCCTGCATTTGCGTGATGAGGATAAAGAGTTTGCTGACGGTTTCCGTCTGCGTAATATTATCCGCAAATACTCTGATCATATTTCTTTGCCGATAGTGATGTTAAAAGAAGCCGCTGCGGTTGAAGAAGGCGAAGAAAAAGAAATTCCAGAAGATGAAACCGTCAACAGTGCATCGGCATTATGGGCGCGTGCCAAGTCCGAGATTACAGAGGACGAGTACAAAGAATTCTACAAACACATTTCACATGATTTTGAAGAGCCGCTGAAGTGGATGCATAACCGGGTTGAGGGTAGCCAGGTTTATACTTCTTTACTGTATATTCCAAAGAAGGCACCGTTTGATTTATGGGATCGCGAACAGCGTAAAGGTATCAAGTTATATGTCAAACGAGTCTTTATTATGGATGACTCTGAGCACCTGATGCCTAATTATCTGCGTTTTGTACGCGGTGTGATTGACTCCGATGACCTGCCTTTAAACGTGTCTCGTGAAATCCTGCAGCAGAACAAAGTCATTGATAAAATTCGTGGCGCTTCAATCAAGAAAGTGCTGGGCATGTTGGAAAAAATGGCCAAGAATGATGCCGAAGAGTATGCCGGCTTCTGGCGCACGTTTGGTCAGGTCTTAAAAGAAGGCGTGATCGAAGACTTTACTAACAAGGACAAGATCGCGACTTTATTGCGTTTTAGCTCGACTGAAACCGGCACCGAAGAACAAAATGTATCGCTGGCAGATTACATCGGCCGCATGAAAGAAGGCCAGGACAAAATTTATTACATTGTGGCTGAAAGCCATGCAGCGGCGAAAAATAGCCCGCACCTTGAGCTTTTAAAGAGCAAAGGTTTAGAGGTGTTATTGCTCTCTGACCGTGTTGATGAGTGGCTGGTATCACATTTGACTGAGTTTGATGGCAAACAAATGGTATCGGTAACACGCGGTGATCTTGATCTGGGTGAAACAGACACCGAAGAAGAGAAAAAAGCACTCGAAAAAGCACAGGGTGAATTCAAAGACGTTGTCGAAAAAATGAAAGAAGTGCTGGGCGCGGATATTAAAGACGTGCGTATGAGCTCCCGTTTAACTGATTCGCCCTCGTGTCTGATTGTCGATGATCAGGATATGACAGCCCAGATGCAGCAAATACTGCAGGCGGCAGGACAGGCTGTTCCGGCTAGTCAGCCAATTCTTGAACTGAACCCGGATCATGTTCTGGTCAATCAGTTAAAAGATAAACTCGAGACGGAAGAGTTTGCCGAATGGGCGCATGTACTGTTTGACCAGGCCGCATTAACCGGTGGTAGCGAAGTTAAAGATATGGCGGCCTATGTTAAGCGAGTAAATAAACTTCTGGTTAAATAAAACCTGGTGTTTAACTCAACGAAAAAGCCGCTGTCGTTGATAGCGGCTTTTTTTTGTGCTGATAATCAGTACACGCAGAAACCGGGTTTATAACACTTTAAGGCCAGATGCCGCGAATTAAAGTGGCTTTAGCCACGCGCTCAATAGCTATGGATAATGCAATGCTGCGGAAACCGGGCTTTTGCACTTCAGCATTTGTTATTTCGATATTTTCAGCGACTGTGCTTTCACCAATGACAAAACTTTGCCAGCGTGAAAAGACAAGGTCCATGACGTTATGCATGGTTTTTTGCAACTGCTTATTCACTTTCGACAAATCCCACTGCTGGTTGCTGTGGTTTTGCACCCATTCAAAATAACTAACGGTGACACCGCCGGCATTGACGATGATGTCGGGTAAAACATAAATGCCGCGTTCGCATAAGATGCTGTCAGCCGCGGGTGTAACAGGGCTGTTGGCGGCCTCTACCACTACTTTGGCATTGATTTTGTAAGCATTGTTCTGGTGTATCTGATTGCTGGATGCCGCCGGGATAAGGATGTCGCATTCCAGCTGCAAAAGGTCTTCATTAGTGATGGTCATGGTATCGGGCATGCCAACGACGGTGCCGTGTTCCGCCTTAAATGAAACGATTTCTGCAGGATCGAAGCCGGCCTGGCGATAAATTCCGCCCTGGCTATCACTGACCGCAATAATCACAGCACCTTGTCTGAAGAATGCACTGGCGGTGACGGCGCCGACATTACCAAAGCCCTGGATGGCGACGCGGGCACCTGAAACAGTTTGCTGAGATGGGATCAGCGCTTTTGCAAGAAAACGTTCGGTTAGATGGTAAACGCCATTGCCGGTGGCTTCCTGGCGTCCAAAGGAACCGCCCATTTCAACCGGTTTGCCCGTTACCACCGGCCTGTTGTTTTTTCCAGGGTGCAGCACGTCGTAGGTATCGAAAATCCAGGCCATGGTCTGTTCATTGGTGTACATGTCAGGTGCCGGGATATCAATATTCGGGCCGATATTATCAGCCAGTTCTGAAGTGAAGCGGCGGGTGATGCGACGTTGCTCGCTTTCGCTCAGCAGTTTGGTATCACAGATCACACCGCCTTTAGCGCCACCGAAAGGGATATTTACCAGGGCGCATTTCCATGTCATCAGCTTTGCTAAGGAAACGACCTCTTCCATCGTCAGCTCAGGGTGGAATCGAATGCCGCCTTTGCCGGGCCCAAAGACGGTATTATGCAGTACGCGATAACCCTGAAAAGACTGCACGCTGCCATTGTCCATCTCAACAGGGAAGTTAAGAATAGTAATGCGTTTGGGTTGCTTTAAGAAATTGATGAGTCCGCTTCTGAGTTCACTAATATAACAAGCGGCGAGCTCAAATTGCTGTGAACTCATTTCAACAGGGTCAAAAGATTCAGTCTGTTTATCAGTCATGGTCATCGCTCAATTTCTCAATGTTTGTATTGATTGCTATTCAAGTTGAGCTATCGATGCCTTATCGCAGCTCAGCACAAGTGGTCAGTGATGAGACTGATAATATCAGCATTATTTCGCCTTATCTTTAAATTTAATCCATTAAGCCAGAGCTGGATTCACTTTTAATGATATGGCTTGTAATATAGAGTGTGTTAGTTAGACTGTGAACCAGGCAATGAATAAGCATTTTATTACGTTGGAGTCGTCTTTTGTCAAGTTTAGTCAGGCTGCATAAGCCACACTTTTTTGCCCCCGCTATATTACTGATGATGTTCATTTTATGGTCGCCAGCGTTGATGGCTGATAATGAAATCACCGTCAAACCCGGGCAGACAATTATGAAAATTATGCAGCAGCAATATTCTGATCAGCGAAGTCGCTGGCCGCTTTTGATGCGCAAAATTATTAAAATGAACGCTTCGGCCTTTGTTAATGGTGATCCGCGTTCATTAAAACCAGGTGCCGTAATAAGGCTGCCGGAGTTGACGGCAACAAAAAAACCAGCCGAAAAGAGAATACGCGCTGCCACTGTCTACAAAGTGCTTGGTTCGGTGAGTTTGTTTGACGATAAGAAAAAAATACGCAAGATAAAAATTGGCAGCCATGTTTTTGTCGGTGACCAGTTACTGACTTCTGACACAGGCGTACTGAGGTTAAAGTTTATTGATGGTGCAACGATCAAGCTGCGCTGCAGCAGTCTGTTAAATATCGATGAATACAAAATGCGCTCACGGGGCAGCGTCAGTGAGCTGTCGCTATTAAAGGGCAGTCTGCGAGCGAAAAGTGGTCGCATTGGGCGGCGGGATAATGACCGATATGTGTTAAAAACGCCGCTCGGAAATATTACCACTGGCAAGGCCGAGTACGGCGTCAGGGTTCATCAGTCTCAGGGCTGCGGCCAACAGGCAGATGTAGATACCGATGGCCTTTATCTGGATGTGTTAAATGGTAAAGTAAGTCTTCTTAATGCCGGGCACGAGCGTGTTGTCGCATCCGGTGATGCTGCCATGATAGCGCAAAAAGAAGCGGCTCCGGCTTCAGTGCAGGCTTTTTCCGGCATGGTCTTTGGTGAAAAGCAAATTGAACAATTACCGGTGGCAATGCCAGACTCGGCTCAAGAGACCAGGCCCGCAGAAAAGGAAGCGGCCGATATTGAAAACAATGATATACCGGTCTGGTGGATGCTGGCATCACTGCTTATTTTGGGTGTGACGTTTTAGAAAAACGGCTTGCTTGGCCGTAATATTGGGCAATTCAGTGTTCTGTTTAAAGCGGACACTTGAGTTGACGAACTGTTGTTTGCTTTTCTTTGCAGCAGAGCCGGTGTCGCTGCTTATTTTCAAATAAAGCTGCCGGGTTTCAA